>NZ_MDGW01000174.1:0-4619 GCF_001712525.1 Shigella sp. FC1661 | reverse complement strand
AACACGCCAGTTCGCCCGGATGTTGGGACTTGAACCGAAGAACACGGCGGTGCGGAGTCCGGAGAGTAACGGAATAGCAGAGAGCTTCGTGAAAACGATAAAGCGTGACTACATCAGTATCATGCCCAAACCAGACGGGTTAACGGCAGCAAAGAACCTTGCAGAGGCGTTCGAGCATTATAACGAATGGCATCCGCATAGTGCGCTGGGTTATCGCTCGCCACGGGAATATCTGCGGCAGCGGGCTTGTAATGGGTTAAGTGATAACAGATGTCTGGAAATATAGGGGCAAATCCAATCATGATTAGACCTATCATTTAAATGATTAATAGATTGCATGGAGATACTGAATGAAGCGTGAAGAAATCGCTGATCTGATGGCGTTTGTCGTCGTTGCAGAGGAGCGTAGCTTCACTCGTGCAGCAGCCCGCCTGAGCATGGCGCAGTCAGCTTTAAGCCAGATAGTGCGTCGTATAGAAGAACGATTGGGATTGCGGCTTCTGACGCGAACCACGCGCAGCGTTGTTCCAACTGAAGCGGGCGAGCATTTTTTGTCTGTTCTTGGCCCTATGTTGCATGACATAGATTCAGCCCTGGCATCCCTGAGCGAGCTGCAGAACCGCCCATCCGGGACAATACGTATTACTACTGTAGAACATGCAGCAAAAACGATATTGTTACCAGCAATGCGCACATTCCTGAAATCGCATCCTGAAATTGATATTCAGCTCACCATTGATTATGGTTTGACCGATGTCGTTTCTGAACGTTTTGATGCAGGCGTCCGTCTGGGTGGGGAGATGGATAAAGATATGATCGCCATTCGAATCGGGCCAGATATACCAATGGCTATTGTTGGCTCACCGGATTATTTTTCTCGCCGAAGTGTTCCAACGTCAGTGTCACAATTAATAGATCATCAGGCAATTAATTTGTATCTTCCCACATCGGGTACAGCAAATCGCTGGAGATTAATACGCGGTGGACGTGAAGTTCGTGTTCGCATGGAAGGTCAGCTTTTACTGAATACGATAGACCTGATCATTGATGCTGCAATTGATGGGCATGGATTGGCGTATCTACCTTATGATCAGGTTGAGCGGGCTATTAAAGAAAAAAAACTGATACGTGTTTTGGATAAATTCACACCAGATTTACCCGGTTATCACCTGTACTATCCACACCGTCGACATGCTGGCTCGGCATTCTCATTATTTATAGATAGGCTGAAGTATAAAGGTGCTGTTTAGCACTACTTGCTGATACATTAATTTAATTTCTCTCTTAACGTATTCTCAGTTCCTTTCAACGTTTTGGTTATTTTTTATTCTTCGTACAATGGCGACAGATGCTGATTTTGATACCGAAAACTGGTTTGAACGTGCGAAGCCTGAACGTAGTGTTCGGTGTTCTATGTGCTTTGCCGCATTTTGGCGTCGATTATTTACACTAAATCTGATTTAATATATTGACACATAAAATATTTTATGCTTCCTGTGTCACTTTTTTGATGGAAGTTGTTTGCATTTCTTTAAGGCGAAACAAATAATTACGCATCAATTTTAATGTCGGTTAGAGGGAAACTTATGAAGCACTCTGTTTCAGTCACGTGTTGTGCGCTGTTGGTCAGCAGCATTTCTCTTTCGTATGCTGCAGAAGTTCCGAGCGGCACAGTACTGGCAGAGAAGCAGGAGCTGGTGCGCCACATTAAAGATGAGCCTGCGTCGCTGGATCCCGCTAAAGCCGTGGGCCTGCCAGAGATTCAGGTCATTCGCGATCTGTTTGAAGGACTGGTGAATCAGAACGAGAAAGGGGAGATTGTCCCCGGCGTTGCGACTCAGTGGAAAAGTAATGACAACCGTATCTGGACTTTTACCCTGCGCGATAACGCAAAATGGGCGGATGGCACACCGGTAACGGCGCAAGATTTTGTCTACAGCTGGCAGCGTCTGGTGGACCCGAAAACGCTATCGCCATTTGCATGGTTTGCCGCGCTGGCGGGAATCAACAACGCACAGGCGATTATTGATGGTAAAGCTACGCCTGACCAGCTTGGCGTCACCGCAGTTGATGCCCATACCTTGAAAATTCAGCTTGATAAACCGTTGCCGTGGTTTGTGAATTTAACCGCTAACTTTGCCTTCTTCCCGGTGCAAAAAGCCAACGTAGAAAGCGGTAAAGAGTGGACGAAACCCGGAAATCTGATCGGCAATGGCGCTTATGTTCTTAAAGAACGCGTAGTCAATGAAAAACTGGTCGTGGTACCGAATACCCATTATTGGGATAACGCCAAAACGGTACTGCAAAAAGTGACCTTCCTGCCAATTAATCAGGAATCCGCAGCCACTAAGCGTTACCTCGCGGGGGATATTGATATCACCGAATCCTTCCCGAAAAATATGTATCAGAAGCTGTTGAAGGATATTCCGGGGCAGGTTTATACGCCGCCGCAGCTCGGGACCTATTATTATGCGTTTAACACGCAAAAAGGGCCGACGGCAGATCAGCGCGTTCGCCTGGCATTAAGTATGACGATAGATCGCCGCCTGATGACCGAAAAAGTGTTGGGAACGGGCGAAAAGCCAGCGTGGCATTTTACACCAGATGTTACCGCCGGATTTACGCCGGAACCTTCGCCGTTTGAACAAATGAGTCAGGAAGAACTGAATGCGCAGGCAAAAACTTTGTTGAGCGCAGCTGGTTATGGTCCGCAAAAACCGCTGAAGCTGACGCTTTTGTATAACACTTCAGAAAACCATCAAAAAATTGCGATTGCTGTAGCATCGATGTGGAAAAAGAACCTTGGCGTAGATGTTAAATTGCAAAATCAGGAATGGAAAACCTATATCGATAGCCGTAACACCGGCAATTTTGATGTTATCCGCGCCTCATGGGTGGGGGATTATAATGAACCCTCCACTTTCCTGACATTATTAACGTCAACGCATTCAGGAAATATTTCACGCTTTAACAATCCGGCATACGACAAAGTTCTGGCCCAGGCATCGACGGAAAATACCGTTAAAGCGCGTAATGCCGATTACAACGCGGCAGAAAAAATCCTCATGGAGCAAGCACCGATTGCACCAATTTATCAATATACCAATGGACGATTAATCAAGCCGTGGCTGAAAGGTTATCCCATTAATAACCCGGAAGATGTGGCGTACAGCCGGATTATGTATATTGTGAAGCATTGATGTGATGGGAACTGGCGTTACCCTTGTGGATAACGCCAGTGATGTCTGATTTAGCGCCCCTGTTCCGGCGGTGTAATGTTATCCATATACAGCGTCTGGCTGGGGAAGGCAAAGTCCGCGCCGTGTGACTGCACAATATCGATAATCTTCAAATAAACGTCTTGTTGTGCAGCAAGCCATTCAGCCCATACCGTGGTTTTGGTAAAGCAATAAACCATAATATTCAATGACGAGTCGGCAAACTGGTTGAAATAAACCAGTAAGGTTTGTCGCTGGTCGATGGCCGGGTGATTTTTCAGCATCTCACGTACGGCTTCGACAATAACGCCCACTTTTGCCGCATCCTCATAACGTAAACCAATGGTCGTGGTAATGCGGCGGTTGGTCATTCGTCCTGGGTTTTCTACGCTGATCGACGAAAACAGCGAGTTCGGTACGTACAATGGACGATTATCAAAGGTCGTAATTTTGGTAATTCGCCAGCCAATTTCCGCTACTGTACCTTCGATATTTCTGTCCGGTGAACGGATCCAGTCGCCAATACTGAAAGGACGGTCGAAATAGAGCATGATCCCGGAAAAGAAATTACTCAGAATATCTTTTCCGGCCATACCGACAGCCAGACCACCAATACCACCAAAGGTCAGCAAGCCAGAAAGGCTCATGCCGAAATGTTCGCCATAAAGCAGAACAAGCACCACAATAATGGTGATTTTGATAATGCGCGACATAATCCGCGCACTGGTGATATCGCGACCTTTTTTAATCTGCTGTTTTTCAAACTGATTAATCAGCAAAAATAGCTTAATCGTCAGAATAACCGCAATCAGGGACGTACAGATAAAATCGATAACGCCTGGGGTGATAAATTTGAGTTTATAGTTTTCTATAACATAATTAATAATGCTACCAACAGCACTGATAATTATGGTGTAGATTAAAAATTGCACCGCATGGAATAAAAAACCTTTTCTTTTACGATTTCCGCGGCGAAACCAAAAGCTCATCAGAATCAATGCTGCGCAGCTACCGAAAATAATGACCAGATTAAGCGCATTATTTGTAAACAGTTCAGCGATCATTGTTTTATCAGGCTCCTCCAGATAATTGTCGTCATGCCGGAACCCCCTGGCGGGGCTATTTTACCGCGACAATTCATTCAGATCATCAATAGTCAGGGAAGGAAGTAGCAACATTAGCTAACTGGTAATGCTGCCAACTTACTGATTTAGTGTATGATGGTGATTTTAAGGTGCTTGCGTGGCTTCCATTTCCATCAGATGTCCTTCCTGCTCCGCTACTGAAGGCGTGGTGCGTAACGGCAAAAGCACTGCCGGACATCAGCGCTATCTCTGCTCTCATTGCCGTAAAACATGGCAACTACAGTTCACTTACACCGCCTCTCAGCCCGGTACGCAC
>NZ_MDGW01000173.1:0-4661 GCF_001712525.1 Shigella sp. FC1661 | reverse complement strand
GGTAAGCCCGGCGGGGTGATGTTCCACAGCGATCAGGGCAGTCATTATACGAGCAGGCAGTTCCGGCAGTTATTGTGGCGATACCAGATCAGACAGAGTATGAGCCGGCGCGGAAACTGCTGGGATAACAGCCCAATGGAACGCTTCTTCAGGAGTCTGAAGAACGAATGGATGCCGGTGGTGGGTTACGTAAGCTTCAGCGAGGCAGCTCACGCCATAACGGACTATATCGTTGGATATTACAGCGCACTAAGACCGCACGAATATAACGGTGGGTTACCCCCAAACGAATCGGAAAATCGATACTGGAAAAACTCTAACTCGGTGGCCAGTTTTTGTTGACCACTTCAGACCGCAACTTTACCTTCGAGAGAAAATGCACTTAAAATCATAACAATACCTTATTCGTTTATGCCCACAACTAGCGCAAATCTTTAACGGCCACATGGTCCATATCATCAAAGACCTGGTTTTCACCAACCATGCCCCAGATAAAGGTATAAGCTTTGGTTCCGACGCCGGAATGAATCGACCAGCTCGGGGAGATCACCGCCTGCTCGTTATGCATCACAATGTGACGCGTTTCTTGCGGTTGCCCCATCATGTGGAAAACGCAGGCGTCATCATCCATATTGAAATAGAAATAAACTTCCATCCGGCGCTCGTGGGTGTGACACGGCATGGTGTTCCACAAGTTACCTGGAGCCAGCTCCGTCAGCCCCATACTCAATTGGCAGGTTTCCAGCACATCCGGGACAAAATATTTGTTAATAGTGCGACGGTTACTGGTGAGGTTATCGCCTAACGTGACTGGAGATACTTCGTCCGGGGTGACTTTTTTGGTGGGATACGTCGTATGCGCGGGTGCGCAATTGTAATAAATGGCGGTATCAATACTGGCAAAGACAACTTCTTTTGCACCTTTACCAACATACAGGGCGTCGCGGTGACCGATTTCATAGCATTGGCCATCGACAGTAATCGTACCGGCACCGCCAATATTGATAACACCTAACTCGCGACGTTCAAGGAAATAGCTTACGCCGAGTTGTTTACCAACTTCCCCGCCAACGGAAACCGTTTTAGTTATCGGCATAATGCCGCCAACAATAATTCGGTCAATGTGGCTGTAAACCATGGTGTACTCATCGGCGACAAATACCTTTTCAACCAAAAATTCATTGTGCAGCCCTTGGGTATCCAGCGTTTTTGCGTGCGCACTGTGGATGCTCTGTCTTACGTCCACATCAACCTCCGATAATCAGTGAAGCGTGAAAATAGAAAACGATAGTGAAACACTGTTTCGTTTTCTCTATAAAGGGATGATATGCCCATGGGCTAGGGTTTTCAATTAAAAATAAAACAATGTTTTATTTTTAAGTTAAGGATTAAAAAAAGTGCAGTGTCGATCACGAATATGTCATGAGAATGGAAAAATGAGGGAGCCCAGAAAATGTATGTCGACTTGCCAGCCATCATTATTCAACAGATTAATGACGGCAGATATTTATCGGTAAGGAGGAAATGCAGAGCTACTCGTCACGTTCAATGGTCAATGCCACGCCCTGGCCCCCGCCGATACAAAGCGTTGCCAGCCCTTTGCGGGCATTACGTTTCACCATTTCATGAACCAGAGAAACCAGGATTCGGCAACCGGAAGCGCCTATCGGGTGACCGAGTGCGATCGCGCCACCATTGACATTGACCCGACGCTCATCCCACTCAAGCATCTTGCCAACCGAAAGCGCCTGTGCAGCAAACGCTTCATTAGCCTCGATAAGATCGACATCAGCCAACTGCCAGCCTACACGCTCCAGGCAACGGCGGGTCGCATACACCGGCGCAATTCCCATCAATGCCGGATCTACACCAACGCTGGCAAATGCGCGGATGCGGGCCAGCACGGGTAAATTCAACGCTCGTGCTTTGGCTTCGCTCATCATCATTACCGCAGCTGCGCCATCGTTTATGGATGATGCATTCCCCGCGGTCACAGAACCGAGACTATCAAATGAAGGATTTAAACGGGCTAAACCTTCTGCACTGGCGTCAGTGCATGGCTGTTCATCGGTATCAACAACCAACGTCTGACCGTTACTTTGGATCATTACCGGGACGATCTCATCTTTAAATCGTCCGGCGTCAATCGCCGCTCGCGCTTTTTGTTGCGAGCTAAGTGCGTAAGCATCCTGCAACTGACGGCTGATGCCATATTCGCGAGCCAGATTTTCGGCGGTGACACCAATATGATAATCATTGAAGGCATCCCACAACCCATCATGCACCAGACTGTCAACCAACTGGCTATTGCCAAGCTGTGCACCGGTGCGGCTATCAGTCAGAACATGTGGTGCGCGGCTCATGTTTTCCTGGCCACCGGCGATGACAATATCAGCCTCGCCACACTGTATCGCCTGAGTAGCCAGATGCAGTGCTTTAAGCCCAGAACCGCAAACGTCATTAATAGTGATTGCAGAAACGCTATTAGGAAGACCACCTTTAATAGCCGATTGCCTTGCCGGATTCTGCCCTGCCCCTGCAGTCAACACCTGACCAAGAATTACTTCATCCACCGCATATGCAGGAACGCCGGTACGTTCTATTAACGCTTTCACGACCAAACTACCAAGTTCCACGGCGGAATGACCCGCTAACGCACCACGAAAGCAGCCGATAGGTGTCCGTAACGCCCCGACAATCACAACGTCTTTCATCACAACCTCGCACCAATTAACAGTGCAATAGTAAATGATTGTTAATTACAGTTATCTTAATTGTTTAAAAAAAGTGATTTTTATCACAAAGGAAATATGCCTGAGCAGCAGTCAGATACATAACTGGCACGTAAGGTTTGCAACCACTAACCCACCAATAGAGGGGTAGATAGGGCGTTAATCTCCCATACTTAACCTGGTTTATGGTAAATTGCCCTCCATTTTGTTTAATTTGTAGATGATATGTTCAGATAATGTCTAATATTTGGTCTAAAGAAGAAACTCTGTGGAGTTTCGCGCTCTACGGCACAGCCGTTGGTGCAGGCACGCTCTTCCTTCCTATTCAGTTAGGTTCGGCAGGGGCTGTGGTCCTGTTTATTACTGCTCTGGTCGCCTGGCCTTTAACATATTGGCCACATAAAGCTTTATGCCAGTTCATCCTCTCATCGAAAACATCAGCAGGTGAAGGGATAACGGGCGCGGTAACACACTACTATGGCAAGAAGATTGGTAATCTGATTACCACGCTGTACTTCATCGCCTTTTTTGTCGTCGTGTTGATATATGCAGTGGCAATTACCAACTCACTTACAGAACAGCTGGCAAAGCATATGGTTATTGATCTTCGCATCCGTATGTTGGTGAGTCTGGGTGTTGTATTAATCCTGAATCTCATTTTTCTGATGGGACGCCATGCAACCATTCGGGTAATGGGTTTTTTGGTATTCCCATTGATTGCCTATTTCTTATTTCTTTCCATTTACCTTGTCGGTAGTTGGCAACCTGATCTATTAACGACCCAGGTAGAGTTCAATCAGAATCCCCTTCACCAGATATGGATATCGATTCCCGTGATGGTTTTCGCCTTTAGCCATACGCCCATTATTTCTACGTTTGCCATAGACAGACGTGAAAAATATGGCGAACACGCTATGGATAAATGCAAAAAAATTATGAAAGTCGCTTATCTCATCATCTGCATAAGTGTACTGTTCTTTGTCTTTAGCTGCCTGCTTTCTATTCCACCTTCGTATATTGAAGCGGCTAAAGAAGAAGGGGTCACCATTTTATCGGCGCTTTCTATGCTGCCGAACGCCCCAGCATGGTTGTCAATTTCCGGGATTATTGTCGCAGTAGTTGCGATGTCGAAATCATTCCTGGGTACGTACTTTGGCGTTATTGAAGGTGCCACGGAGGTCGTCAAAACAACACTACAGCAGGTTGGTGTAAAGAAAAGTCGTGCATTTAACCGCGCACTATCAATTATGTTGGTATCGCTGATTACCTTCATTGTTTGTTGCATTAACCCGAACGCGATTTCGATGATTTATGCGATCAGCGGCCCGCTCATTGCCATGATACTTTTCATCATGCCTACGTTGTCAACGTATCTGATCCCGGCGCTTAAACCCTGGCGCTCCATCGGAAATCTGATTACGCTGATCGTGGGTATCCTGTGCGTATCGGTAATGTTCTTTAGCTAATATCCGTTGTGGATGGTTCAAAATTGCTACAATTTTGAACCATTCCATTTTTCATAATATTCATTTGTTATTATTCCGCCCTATCACTTCTCTCGTCATATCCTAGAATTATCAGTTAGTTAAACACACAAAGAGATCTGAACATCTTAAATAAGACTATTTAAGATGCATAACTTAGATTCGCAAGATATCTTCTGGTCATTCAAAAACAATTTGCGATATAGATATTCTCATACCATGAGATAGTTATCTGGGTAATGCTGCCAACTTACTGATTTAGTGTATGATGGTGATTTTAAGGTGCTTGCGTGGCTTCCATTTCCATCAGATGTCCTTCCTGCTCCGCTACTGAAGGCGTGGTGCGTAACGGCAAAAGCACTGCCGGACATCAGCGCTATCTCTGCTCTCATTGCCGTAAAACATGGCAACTACAGTTCACTTACACCGCCTCTCAGCCCGGTAC
>NZ_MDGW01000172.1:0-4683 GCF_001712525.1 Shigella sp. FC1661 | reverse complement strand
CCGTCGGATTTACTGCTACGTCGCCCTCAGGGAATTAAACCTAAAAAGAAAATCGTCAAAATTAGAGATTCCGGTTTGACACGGAAAGTCATATCAGCGTCAACGGAGCACGTATTGACGCTTATTTATTGGTGAGAACTACGTTCCATGGCAGGAGTTCGTCAACACGGTTGGAGGGCCATTCCGGCAGTATGCTCAGAATATGGCGCAGATACGCTTCCGGATCGATATCGTTCAGACGGCAGGTGCCTGCTTTTCTGGCAACAAGCAGGAATCTCAGCGCTGAAGCAGGAATTAGAGGTAAAAACGCCCTACCGGGCCATGAATCACCCGGTCATTGGAGTAGTAACCAAAGCAGATTTAGCCAGCATGGAACAAATATCTTTGGTGAAAAGTTGGTTACGGGAAGCTGGAGCGCACAACGTGTTAGTAACCAGTGCAGTTAATAACAATGGAGTTACAGAACTTTTTGCCTTGCTGCATACAGAAGAAGGCTGTTGTTAATTTCGATTGGTTCTCGGATGAGAATGATGACGGTGATACACAGATAAGAATCAATGAGCAATGAGGGTTGCCGGGCAACCCTCATTGAATAAAACGGGAATTACTTCGCTTCGCCGTTTTTCATTTCGCCCATAGCTTTCAGCTTTTTGGAGATATCGCGGCGTTCTTTGGAGAGCTCGGCATTTTTGATGATGTAATCGTCAACGCGATCTTCATAGTCACCTTTCATGCTGGCGATGATGCCCTGGATTGCTTCAACGCTCATCCCCGGCTTGATGTAATCGCTCAGGTTGTCCAGCAGCAGGACGCGCTTCTGGTTGTCACGGATCTTTTTCTCAACGTCCTGAATTTCACGTTGCAGTTTGTTCTTACGACGGAACAGACGAACAAATTCCAGTACGTCCTGGAATGAAGGCTTGGTAGTTTCCATTTTTATACCCCTGATAATGTGAGAGTCGGATTCGTTTAAGCAACCGCTATTCGTTAGGGCCAACATTACTCATAGCTGCCGCAGATGACAATGCTTTTATCCCTTTTCACTATCATACCCTTTATCCTTGCTGAATCGAAGCAGCAGCAAGATGATTCTGAAGTTCAGGAATTATTTGCGCAAGGCCCGGCAAATCAGATTCGATAGCAACTCAAGCTGATGCGCCGTTTCCATGTTCAGCCACACATAACCATAGATTGGTGTTTCCACAACCTTCAGGTCATGGTGGTTATTGAGCAACTGACGCAGCTCTTCCACAGCATCGTTCAATTTTTCCGTATTGGCAAAAACCGGCTGCGGATTACCTTCGTACAGCGCATGAACAAGGCTCAGCAGTATTTGCTGCATCATGTGCTGGGTATCACGAAGTTTTTGCGCGTTCAATAACACGAAATGGCTGGGGCGCGTGGCCCAGTATGCATTGATTTGCAACTCCAGCATACAAACCAGATTGCGGTTAATGGTCTGGATACCTTCATATATCGATTTTGGAATACGGGTTTCTTTGCTGGCGGGCGCAATCAGTCCACGCATTTTCACGGCATCGGTCAGGAGTTTTTGTAGATGGCTTTCCAGACGTGGGCGTTCGAGTAAGTTCGGTGAGAATGCAGATTGATAGATACTGTTATGGCCTGCAAGTTTTTTCCTGGTCCGGTTTCCCGGATTGCAGGCATGCCAGACACAGCGCCGTCAGGCGCTGTTTTTTTCATCCCTTCCGCGATTTTTACGCCGCTACCGGATTATGCCGTGACGCATCGAACGGCACGCCTGACTTCAGCACTCCATACGCCACCTGTGCCAGCTTGCGCATCATCGCGCCGAGAATCACCTTTCCTTTCTTGCCATTAGCCGCCAGACGGTCGCGGAACGCCCGTCCCCACTCAGTCTTACTGGTGGCTACCATTGCGGGCATATACAACGCCCTGCGAAGCGACACATGTCCGGCCTTACTCATCCGGCTCGCCCCTTTCACACTGCTACCTGATTCATAACGCCGTGGTGTCAGACCCGCAAAAGCGGCGAACTGTCTGGCATGGGCGAAGCGGTCCTTCAGACCGATATAAGCCAGCAATACCGCAGATGTTTTCTCTCCGATACCCGGGATGCTTTCCAGCAGTTTCCTGCGGTGTTTCATATCCGGATCATCGTCTGTCAGGTCTTTTATCTGCTTCTCAAGACGCTTCAGCTCTGCTTCAAGCCACAGAAGGTGAGCATCAATGCTCGGTCTCTGGACTTCCCGCGCCGTTTCAGTGCGATTCAGTTCCTGCGTGTGCATATCTGTCAGCGCCTGGTGGCGGACTACCAGGGCACGCAACGCGCGTTCAAGCGGGTGAGGCGCTTCCCAGGCTGCAGGGCGCTTCTGACGACAGAACTCTGCCAGCATGCGCGCATCCACGGTATCAGTCTTGTTACGCAGTCCTTCACTCTGAGCGAAAGCTTTACCCAGCGCAGGATTAATGACTGACACTATGTAGCCAGCATCGTAAAGGCACTCAGCGACAGGTTTCATATAGGTGCCGGTCGCTTCGATGCAGATATGCGCATGGTCAATCTTGTGACCTTTCAGCCAGCTCACCAGCTCATCGTGCCCTTTAGTGGTGTTAGCGAATTTTTTGGTGCGATGACGACCATCAGGACGCAACACATCGACATCCAGTTTCTCTTTAGCGGTGTCGATACCGATATAATGAAGTTCATGTTCCATAGTGAAACCAACCTTGCAAATACGGATTACCGGGAAAACCGGTCCATGATACTGTCCGGTTTATCACTTTGGGAGAAAGGCAGTCCGCTGCATAAATCTACGCAACAGGTTAGAACCCAAGGCCCGATACGGCATGCGGACTGCAGGCAGAGAAAACTGGCCGATTTTCTCTGCACTGGAGGGATAATACAAGACCCGATTATACTCGGTCAGACTTTTCGCCAGTTGAATGCGCCAGTGGATGAACGCCCGTTGTGGCCAGATACCGGTAAACAACATTGCCAGTAAAGAGCCGAGGATCACATCGCCGCTTCGCCATAACGCCGTATCAATTTCACCTGTCGGGGAACCCACAACAATTGCCAGCGTCACCCCAATCAATAAACCTTGATACGGTTTCTTGCCCAGCGCCAGCCAACCGCAAAGGAACATGGCCGCCGCGCACCAGACTAACATCAGCGGTAACGAGATTAACTCCAGTTGCAGAGCGATAAGACCTAAAATCGAACCCAACACCGTACCGCCAATACGCTCAAAGGCGCGAGGGACAACGTTACCCCAGAACGAGATTGGCCCCATAATCACCACCATGGTGACCAGCGGCCAGGTGCTTTCCGGGATAGTAAACAGGCGGATAATGAGAAAAGTGAGCAGGAATGCCAGCGCGACCCGAGTACCATGCACAATGCGGTAATGGCGGTATACCCGGATTTCAAACGGGCTTAATGACTTATCGGCACGCACGCAGAAACTCCGTAATGAGATTAAAAGCGCTCATAACTCATCTGTCGGCCAGAAGGCGCGCCTCTGAATTATCCGACGGACAAACCGGGAACAGTGTAATTTCCCGGCAGGAGCGAAAAAATTGAAAGGCGCATCTTACTCTTTTCGCTTTCAAAAAAAAGAGTGGTCATCGCGTTAACACACCGCCCTGAGATGAATTAGTGATGTTTTGGCTGCACCGCAACATACATTTCGATATCCCAGTACCCATCTTCCGCGCCATTGTTCAAATAAACCTCGAAGCAGGGCTTTGGTAACATTTCATAAGCACTGTCCTGCAAGAGACTATTAAAGAACTGATACCAGGGTTTAGCAAAATCATCACCGACTACACGAGCTACCGCCACCGCATACTGACCACCTGTAATTTCTGTCAGAATGACGCCCTCACTGTTTTCGGGAAGCGTAAAGTAACCCGGCACCGTCACGACGGTGTCGCAGCGTAATTTTTCGGCGGGTGTTTCATCTGGATTGTCGTAATAGACAGCAACCCACTCCTTCGGCACAATATTTTTGCTATCTACCCACATCATCAACTGCTCAAAGCCTTTCTTTACCGTCTGTTCCCACGGGCCAACGAGATGGAAACCTGCAACGGTACGTTTCTCTTCCTGCTTAATCTCGTAGTTCATGACGCCTCCATTGATACTGTTTTTATATACAGTATAGTTGCAAAATTAAAACCACAAGGAATGAGTGTTGATTATGCGAGCAGACTCGCACTCCTGCCAGTCTGCTGCAAAAGAAAGGTCAGGCCTTATGGTGGAAATAATCACTCAGGCGAGAAAACATGCTGCCTTCCCCGACAGATTCCAGGGTAACCAGCGGCCAGTGCGCCACCTGTTTATCACGGTCGTAAAGTTCAATTTCCCCTACCCGCTGATGGGCGCTAATTGGCGCGGTGAGTTCTTTACCATCAAGGGTATATTTGGCTTTGATATGTGGAATTTCGGCTTTCGGTAGCACCATCCAGAACTCTTGGGTGATGCTGCCAACTTACTGATTTAGTGTATGATGGTGTTTTTGAGGTGCTCCAGTGGCTTCTGTTTCTATCAGCTGTCCCTCCTGTTCAGCTACTGACGGGGTGGTGCGTAACGGCAAAAGCACTGCCGGACATCAGCGCTATCTCTGCTCTCACTGCCGTAAAACATGGCAACTGCAGTTCACTTACACCGCTTCTCAACCCGGTACGCACCAGAAA
>NZ_MDGW01000171.1:0-4741 GCF_001712525.1 Shigella sp. FC1661 | reverse complement strand
CTTTCTGTTCCATAACAGGTGTCCACTAGTTGAAAAGGTGGGCACCTACGTTACCAATACAGGCTTAATGGCTACATACGGCGGTCAGTTTACGCTTACCAACATCTGGCAAGGCTGGGACGGAAGTCACTGTCGTTCTCAAAATCGGTGGAGCTGCATGACAAGGTCATCGGGCATTATCTGAACATAAAACACTATCAGTAAGTTGGAGTCATTACCGAAATTCTGGTTCTTAGGTTCTATTCCGTGGGAGCGTAAAACCGTCACGCCAGCCAGTTTGTGGCATCATCCGGGTTTGGTGTTGATTCACGCGGAGGGAGTTGAAACGCCTCAGCCTGAACTGACCGAGGCGGTATAACTTAACGCAGTCGCCCTCTCGCCAGGTTCAGCCGCGATTCGCTCATCTGCATTGCATTCTGGCTGACGTGACAATGGGTAATCGCGATAGCTAACGCATCGGCGGCATCCGCCTGTGGATTAGCGGGCAGTTTCAGCAAGGTGCGGACCATATGCTGCACCTGACTTTTTTCGGCACTACCAATACCTACCACCGTTTGCTTTACCTGACGTGCCGCATATTCAAATACCGGCAATTCCTGATTCACCGCCGCCACAATCGCCACGCCGCGCGCCTGCCCCAGTTTCAGAGCCGAGTCGGCATTTTTGGCCATAAAGACTTGTTCAATGGCGAAATAATCTGGCTGGAACTGGGTGATGATTTCCGTCACACCCGCATAGATGAGCTTCAGACGAGACGGTAAATCATCCACCTTGGTGCGTATGCATCCGCTACCCAGGTAGGACAGTTGCCTGCCTACCTGGCGGATGACGCCATAGCCGGTCACGCGCGAACCCGGGTCAATGCCGAGAATAATAGCCATCACGCGTCTCCGTTTTGCTGTTTAGCAGGCCTCATCAGAGAGTCGCTGCAATCTCATCAGAGATTTCACCGTTATGGTAAACTTCCTGCACGTCGTCGCAATCTTCCAGCATATCGATCAGACGCATCAGTTTCGGTGCGGTTTCTGCATCCATATCAGCTTTGGTGGACGGGATCATGGAAACTTCCGCGCTGTCTGCTTTCAGACCTGCCGCTTCCAGAGCGTCGCGCACTTTACCCATTTCTTCCCATGCAGTGTAGACATCAATCGCGCCGTCATCATAGGTCACAACGTCTTCAGCACCTGCTTCCAGAGCTGCTTCCATGATGGTGTCTTCATCGCCTTTCTCGAAGGAGATCACGCCTTTTTTGCTGAACAGATAGGCTACGGAACCATCTGTACCGAGGTTACCGCCACATTTGCTGAATGCATGACGCACTTCAGCAACGGTACGGTTGCGGTTGTCAGACAGACATTCAATCATGATTGCCGTGCCGCCAGGACCGTAACCTTCGTAGATGATGGTTTCCATGTTTGCATCATCATCACCGCCCACACCACGTGCAATTGCGCGGTTCAGTGTGTCACGGGTCATGTTGTTAGACAGTGCTTTATCCACCGCCGCACGCAGACGCGGGTTAGCGTCCGGATCGCCACCGCCCAGCTTAGCCGCGGTTACCAGCTCACGAATGATTTTAGTGAAGATTTTACCGCGCTTAGCATCCTGCGCAGCTTTACGATGTCTGGTGTTGGCCCATTTACTATGACCTGCCATAAAAATATCTCCAGATAGCCCTGCCTGTTCAGGCAGCGTTAATTACAAACTGTTCAATCGCCTGCCGGTTGCTCCAGGACTTAGTGAGCGCCGCCGCAGCAGGCGCATCAAGCCACTTGTAAGCCAGATGTTCAGTGAAAACGATCTGCCGCTCATGCGGAAGCGCAAGACAGAACCATGATTCCGTATTACGCGTCACGCCCGGCGCATAGCGATGACGTAAATGTGAAAAAATTTCAAACTCTACCGTGCGCTGACAGTCAATTAAGGTCAGTTGTTCAGCGACAACATCAATGGTGACCTCTTCCTTTACTTCGCGCATGGCAGCTTGCGGCGCGGTTTCACCCTCTTCCACGCTGCCGGTTACCGACTGCCAGAAATCGGGATCGTCACGCCGCTGCAACATCAGCACCCGTTTCGTATCTTGTGCATAGATGACCACTAAGATCGAAACGGGACGCTTATACACTTTATCCTTCACGCTGCCTCTTCGTTGACTGCCTTCGCTCATCCCATTCACATAGTTATCTATGCTCATGGGAGTTCACTCAATTGCCGCCTTGATGCAACGCGAATGATTTCGTGTATTTGAGTCATATCAGTTATTCTCTGCCTTCTTCACAACCTGAATGCTCAGCTCAGCCAGTGCAGTCGGGTTAGCAAAGCTCGGTGCTTCAGTCATCAGACACGCTGCCGCCGTGGTTTTCGGGAAGGCGATAACGTCACGGATATTGTCGGTGCCAGTCAGCAGCATGGTCAGACGGTCAAGACCGAATGCCAGACCTGCGTGCGGCGGAGTACCGTATTTCAGGGCGTCGAGCAGGAAGCCGAATTTCTCGCGCTGTTCCTCTTCGTTGATACCCAGAATACCAAACACCGTCTGCTGCATATCACCATTATGGATACGTACTGAACCACCGCCCACTTCGTAACCATTGATGACCATATCGTAAGCGTTCGCCACCGCATTTTCCGGTGCAGCTTTCAGTTCTGCAGCAGTCATGTCTTTCGGTGAGGTGAACGGATGGTGCATTGCCGTCAGGCCGCCTTCACCGTCGTCTTCAAACATCGGGAAGTCGATAACCCACAGCGGTGCCCATTTGCTTTCGTCGGTCAGACCAAGGTCTTTACCCACTTTCAGGCGCAGTGCGCCCATCGCGTCGGCAACAATTTTCTTGTTGTCGGCACCGAAGAAAATCATATCGCCATCTTGCGCGGCAGTACGATCCAGGATGGCTTCGATGATTTCTGCATTAAGGAACTTCGCTACCGGGCTGTTGATACCTTCCAGACCTTTCGCGCGTTCGTTAACTTTGATGTAAGCCAGACCTTTCGCGCCGTAGATTTTAACGAAGTTACCGTATTCGTCGATCTGCTTACGGGTCAGCGATGCGCCACCCGGAACACGTAGAGCGGCAACACGGCCTTTCGGATCGTTCGCCGGCCCCGCAAATACTGCAAACTCAACAGATTTCAGCAGATCGGCAACGTCGGTCAGTTCCATCGGGTTACGCAGATCCGGTTTATCAGAACCATAACGGCGTTCTGCTTCCGCAAAGGTCATTACCGGGAAATCGCCCAGATCCACGCCCTTCACTTCCAGCCACAAATGACGCACCAGCGCTTCCATCACTTCACGCACTTGCGGCGCGGTCATGAAAGAAGTTTCCACATCGATCTGAGTAAACTCAGGCTGACGATCAGCGCGCAGGTCTTCGTCACGGAAGCATTTAACGATCTGATAGTAACGGTCAAAACCGGACATCATCAGCAGCTGTTTGAATAACTGTGGGGATTGCGGCAGTGCGTAGAATTTACCTTTGTGCACACGAGAAGGCACCAGGTAGTCACGCGCGCCTTCCGGCGTGGCTTTGGTCAGCATCGGAGTTTCGATGTCGAGGAAGCCGTGGTCATCCATAAAACGGCGCACCAGGCTGGTGATTTTAGCGCGGGTTTTCAGGCGCTGAGCCATTTCCGGACGACGCAGGTCGAGGTAGCGGTATTTCAGACGCGCTTCTTCGGTGTTGACGTGGTTAGAGTCAAGCGGCAGAACATCTGCGCGGTTGATGATAGTCAGCGAGGACGCCAGCACTTCGATTTCGCCGGTCGCCATATCGCGGTTAATATTTTTTTCGTCACGCGCACGTACGGTGCCCGTGACCTGAATGCAGAACTCATTACGCAGTTCAGAGGCCAGCTTTAACGCGTCCGCACGATCCGGATCGAAAAATACCTGCACGATACCTTCGCGGTCGCGCATATCGATGAAGATCAGGCTACCAAGATCACGACGACGGTTGACCCAACCACACAGAGTCACCTGCTGCCCACGTGGGACAAACGGAGCTGTCCACAATATTCTGTACGCATGAGATATCCCTTAACTTAGCTGCCGGCGGATGCCCCCTGCTGCGCAGGTGACCAAGTCGCAGCGTTAGCTGTATGTCACAACTGAATGAAAAAAGGCGGCTATTATACTGGAAATTCTGCCGCACCGTAAGAGCCTGGCCCGCGCTGGAACGCCTCGTTACCACTTTATATCGGGCCTGAAATCAGACTCTACGCCAGTTTGCTATAAAGGTGTTGCCCGAACTCATAAACATTAACAAAATTTGTCGTTCCGCCATCGGCTAATCGCATTAAGGTATGAGGCACGATTTTGTTTTTTCAGGAGTCAGCATGCTTGAACTTAATGCTAAAACCACTGCGTTGGTGGTGATCGATTTACAAGAAGGCATCTTACCTTTTGCCGGTGGTCCACATACTGCCGATGAGGTAGTTAATCGCGCCGGGAAGCTGGCGGCGAAATTTCGCGCCAGCGGTCAGCCCGTGTTTCTGGTGCGAGTTGGCTGGTCTGCCGATTACGCCGAAGCATTAAAACAGCCGGTTGATGCCCCCGTTACTTTATTCGTACCCCTTATAATGGGGTGTTAGCCAGCCAGACCCGGCATGATTACTGCCCCCAGTCGTCCATGATCCGGGGGGGGATGTCACCGGGTCTGGTGGGGCGCTGGTAACCGCTAATAGGGGTCAGGTCAGGCACTTTTGCCGGGACCGTCTGTAACGTGGATGCCGGTACCTGCTC
>NZ_MDGW01000170.1:0-4762 GCF_001712525.1 Shigella sp. FC1661 | reverse complement strand
GATCGAGGTTCACAGTACTGCGCATACGATTACCGGGTCATACAGGAGCAGTCTGGTCTGAAAACATCAATGTCGCGTAAAGGTCACTGTTACGACAACGCTCCGATGGAAAGCTTCTGGGGAACGCTGAAAAATGAGAGCCTGAGCCACTATCGTTTTAATAACCGGGATGAAGCCATCTCAGTAATACGGGAATACATTGAGATTTTCTACAATCGTCAGCGTCGTCACTCTCGTCTGGGGAATATCTCCCCGGCAGCCTTCAGGGAAAAATATCATCAGATGGCTGCTTAAAAAAAGAACAAATGGTAGTGTCCGCTATTGCCAGTACACCTCAGTTACATGATGCGTATAAAGCTTCCGATGAGCGTTTATATGTCAATAAGCAGAACAAAAACAGCCGTTCATGATAACCTTCTGTGGTTGTTTGCTTGTAATCTCAGGAGCGTGAAATGACTGAAATGGCTAAAGGAAGCGTGACGCATCAGCGGTTAATCGCTTTATTATCACAAGAAGGTGCTAACTTCCGCGTCGTTACCCATGAAGCGGTAGGTAAATGTGAAGCGGTGTCAGAAATTCGTGGCACCGCTTTAGGCCAGGGAGCTAAGGCACTGGTATGTAAAGTCAAAGGCAATGGCGTAAATCAACATGTTCTGGCGATCCTCGCTGCCGATCAACAGGCCGATCTGAGCCAACTTGCCAGCCATATAGGCGGATTACGCGCTTCGTTAGCCAGCCCTGCTGAAGTCGATGAACTCACAGGCTGTGTCTTCGGCGCGATCCCCCCTTTCAGCTTCCATCCAAAACTCAAACTGGTTGCCGACCCTCTACTCTTCGAACGATTTGATGAAATCGCCTTCAATGCAGGGATGCTGGATAAATCCGTTATTTTGAAAACCACGGATTATTTGCGCATTGCGCAACCAGAACTGGTCAATTTCCGCCGCACTGCGTAACTAGCCTGTCCGTTCAATAAGCAGAACGGACAAAACCAGCACAACAGCAATGGCAAAAAACGATGACGTGATAATCAGTGTCTCGACGAACATTTGATCGTTCATAGCATGCCCCCGGGAGATAGCTGTTTTCACGTTATTGTTAGCGTGCACAAATGGCAGTTTGATGACAGTTCGCCTGATTTTTATGCAAAAAACGTAAAGATTTTCTACTTCCTTCCTGCAGCAAGCGTAAAGTAAGCAGGCTTATTATTTTTTGGCAAGGAAACCACGATGTTTGATGTCACTTTGCTGATCCTGCTCGGGTTAGCTGCGCTGGGCTTTATCAGTCATAACACCACTGTCGCCGTTTCAATTCTGGTGTTGATCATTGTCCGCGTCACACCGTTAAGCACCTTTTTCCCGTGGATTGAACAACAGGGGCTAAGTATCGGGATAATCATTCTGACGATTGGCGTTATGGCCCCCATCGCCAGCGGGACGCTACCGCCCTCAACCTTGATTCACTCGTTTCTGAACTGGAAATCGCTGGTAGCAATTGCAGTAGGCGTGATTGTCTCCTGGCTGGGTGGGCGCGGCGTGACCTTAATGGGCAGCCAGCCGCAACTGGTCGCCGGGCTGCTGGTAGGCACTGTTTTAGGCGTGGCGCTGTTTCGCGGCGTACCGGTCGGCCCGCTTATTGCCGCGGGTCTGGTTTCGCTGATTGTGGGGAAACAGTAGTTAATCCCGCAATATATCGGCCTGGCGTTTGCCCCAGGCCTTTCTTAAACATAGTAATAAAGGCCGTTGTTGAATCATACCCCAGCGTATGAGCAACTTTCTGTACAGTATCGCCTTTCACTAATCCCTGAAGTGCCATAATCAGCTGTAACTGCTGACGTCACTGGCGAAAACTCAACCCCGTCTCTTTTACTATCAGTCGCGCAAGATTGCGTTCACTCATCGCAAAAAAGCCAGCCCATTGCCCTAATGACCCCCACTCGACGGGCCCTTTCGCCATCATCTCCACCATCGTGCGGATTTTAGGATGAGAAGAAACGGGCAGGTGCAGCTGTTGTTGTGGCTGCTGAGGGAGTTCATCAAACAGGACCTGTATTAATCTGCGGGTCATCGGCTCAGCACGCTGAGTCGTCGTCCTGTTTGCCAGGGTTAAAATCAATTCCCGGCATAAGGGCGATATTTTCAATGTGCAACATGTTGTCGGCATTGTCACTGCGCTGGGTTCGATAAACAGAAAACAGAGTTCAGCGTTAGCTGTCACTTGATTGCTATGTTCCACCCCGCCCGGTATCCAAACCGCATATTGCGGCGGCACCATCCACAAAGCATTTTCCACCGTACAGGTAATTGCACCATGTAATGCTAGTATCAGCTGTCCTTTGCGGTGCTGATGTACAGGACTGGTTAACTCATCCGTTCCGGCGTGAATACAAAATGCGACCGCGGCTTCATGGTGTCGGTCGGGTTCATAGCCATTGAGATTCAACCTGTGCATCATTTTGTCCGAATTTAGCGATAATTTGTCATTTTAGCTTGATTCAACATAACAATAAAAACGGTAAGGTACAGCCTCGTTTGTAACAATGAGAAGCATATGACCTGTTCAACTTCATTAAGCGGCAAAAACAGGATTGTCCTTATCGCTGGCATTCTGATGATTGCCACAACATTACGCGTCACCTTTACCGGCGCAGCACCGTTACTGGATACGATTCGTTCCGCTTACTCGCTGACGACAGCGCAAACCGGCTTATTGACCACCCTGCCATTATTGGCCTTTGCGCTAATCTCACCTTTGGCCGCCCCGGTAGCGCGACGTTTTGGTATGGAACGTAGCCTGTTTGCCGCGTTACTTTTGATCTGTGCTGGTATCGCAATTCGCTCTCTCCCTTCGCCTTACTTATTATTTGGCGGTACAGCGGTCATTGGCGGTGGGATTGCATTAGGCAATGTCTTACTGCCAGGATTAATTAAACGCGATTTCCCTCATTCCGTCGCCAGACTTACCGGCGCATATTCCCTGACAATGGGAGCTGCGGCGGCACTTGGATCGGCTATGGTAATGCCGCTGGCTTTGAACGGTTTTGGCTGGCAAGGCGCGTTGCTCATGCTGATGTGTTTTCCTCTGCTGGCTCTTTTTTTATGGCTGCCACAGTGGCGAAGCCAACAACATGCAAATTTGAGTACCTCGCGCGCCTTACATACTCGGGGTATCTGGCGTTCGCCGCTTGCCTGGCAGGTCACATTGTTTCTTGGGAGCAACTCACTGGTCTATTACGTGATTATTGGCTGGCTTCCGGCGATCCTCATCAGTCACGGCTATAGCGAAGCACAGGCGGGTTCACTGCATGGTTTGCTGCAACTAGCCACAGCAGCTCCCGGTTTGCTGATCCCTCTTTTCTTACATCATGTGAAAGACCAGCGTGGTATTGCAGCGTTCGTTGCCTTGATGTGCGCAGTGGGCGCTGTTGGGCTCTGCTTTATGCCAGCGCACGCGATCACCTGGACTCTGCTTTTCGGTTTTGGTTCCGGCGCAACAATGATACTGGGGTTGACGTTCATTGGTCTTCGGGCAAGTTCTGCGCATCAGGCGGCGGCACTCTCGGGGATGGCACAATCCGTCGGGTATTTGCTGGCAGCCTGTGGGCCGCCGCTAATGGGTAAAATACACGATGCTAACGGTAACTGGTCCGTACCACTGATGGGTGTTGCAATACTTTCACTACTGATGGCGATTTTCGGACTTTGCGCCGGGAGAGACAAAGAAATTCGCTCATATCCGGTGCTATAGTGACGTGACAAATCATGCGTGAAAGGGAGAACAAACACGATGAATATTCAGTGCAAACGCGTTTATGATCCGGCTGAACAGAGCGATGGTTATCGCGTACTGGTCGACCGCCTCTGGCCGCGCGGTATCAAAAAAACCGATTTAGCCCTTGATGAGTGGGATAAAGAAATCACGCCGTCAACGGAACTGCGCAAAGCCTTTCACGGCGAAGTCGTCGATTTTACAACCTTTCGCGAGCAATATCTTGCAGAACTGGCGCAACACGAGCAAGAAGGAAAGCGGCTGGCGGACATCGCCAAAAAACAGCCGCTGACCCTGCTCTACGCAGCAAAAAACACCACGCAGAACCATGCGCTGGTGCTGGCCGACTGGCTACGTAGCTTGTGATTTTAGTACAGCATCCGGCGGTTATTTTTCACCAGCCGGATGGTCCCGTCGCCACAATGCCCATTCATCAATCGTTTCACCGCCCGGTAATTTGCAATTGTTGCTGACCCCTTGCGCTGTCGACACTGGAATGAGCGTCCCGCCCTTCTGCTGGCAATAGACCGACGCCGGATTTGCCATACCAATCTGCGGCGGTTTAGGTGCTTCTGGCTGAGAAGGGGTTGAACAACCAGCCAGGACCAGCAAGCAAGGCAGAACAAAACTGATAATTTTCATTTATTGATCTCACATATTTATCCAGACTTAGAGTATCGCGGTATCGTTTTGTTTTGCAGCACTATTTTTATTACATTCACTCAAAACATATTACGTCTTGTTTCATCTTTGTTGATGATGTTTTATCATGCCTGCAAAGGTAATGCTGCCAACTTACTGATTTAGTGTATGATGGTGATTTTAAGGTGCTTGCGTGGCTTCCATTTCCATCAGATGTCCTTCCTGCTCCGCTACTGAAGGCGTGGTGCGTAACGGCAAAAGCACTGCCGGACATCAGCGCTATCTCTGCTCTCATTGCCGTAAAACATGGCAACTACAGTTCACTTACACCGCCTCTCAGCCCGGTACGCAC
>NZ_MDGW01000169.1:0-4856 GCF_001712525.1 Shigella sp. FC1661 | reverse complement strand
TTTACGGCAGTGAGAGCAGAGATAGCGCTGATGTCCGGCAGTGCTTTTGCCGTTACGCACCACCCCGTCAGTAGCTGAACAGGAGGGACAGCTGATAGAAACAGAAGCCACTGGAGCACCTCAAAAACACCATCATACACTAAATCAGTAAGTTGGCAGCATCACCCATTGCACCGAATGGTAAAACGTGCCGATGCTGGGGCCATTGTGGCGCAACTGCGCGTTGCCATTGCGCCAGACGATATCGCTATTACGCTGCATCATAAATTGTGCCATGCCGCGCGCCAGCTACTGGAACAGACATTACCCGCCATTAAACACGGTAATATTCTGGAAATCGCCCAGCGCGAAAACGAAGCCACCTGTTTTGGTCGCAGAACGCCGGATGACAGTTTCCTTGAATGGCATAAACCGGCATCCGTACTGCACAACATGGTACGTGCCGTTGCCGATCCGTGGCCGAGTGCCTTCAGCTATGTTGGCAATCAGAAATTCACTGTCTGGTCGTCGCGTGTTCATCCTCATGCCAGCAAAGCACAGCCGGGGAGCGTGATTTCTATTGCACCGCTGTTGATTGCCTGTGGCGATGGCGCGCTGGAAATCGTCACCGGACAGGCGGGCGACGGCATTACTATGCAGGGCTCGCAATTAGCGCAGACGCTGGGCCTGGTGCAAGGTTCACGCTTGAATAGCCAGCCTGCCTGCACCGTCCGACGCCGTACCCGGGTACTCATCCTCGGGGTGAATGGCTTTATTGGCAACCATCTGACAGAACGCCTGCTGCGCGAAGATCATTATGAAGTTTACGGTCTGGATATTGG
Source organism: Shigella sp. FC1661 (assembly GCF_001712525.1). Classification (NCBI taxonomy): domain Bacteria; kingdom Pseudomonadati; phylum Pseudomonadota; class Gammaproteobacteria; order Enterobacterales; family Enterobacteriaceae; genus Shigella; species Shigella sp. FC1661. The sequence continues at coordinate 4,035 of NZ_MDGW01000169.1, read as the reverse complement.
CAGCGATGCGATAAGCCGTTTTCTGAATCATCCGCATTTTCACTTTGTTGAAGGCGATATCAGTATTCATTCCGAATGGATTGAGTATCATGTCAAAAAATGTGATGTCGTCTTGCCGCTGGTGGCGATAGCCACGCCGATTGAATATACCCGCAACCCGCTGCGCGTATTTGAACTCGATTTTGAAGAGAATCTGCGCATTATCCGCTACTGCGTGAAGTACCGTAAGCGAATCATCTTCCCGTCAACTTCAGAAGTTTATGGGATGTGTAGCGATAAATACTTCGATGAGGACCATTCTAATTTAATCGTCGGCCCGGTGAATAAACCACGCTGGATTTATTCGGTATCAAAACAATTACTTGATCGGGTGATCTGGGCCTATGGCGAAAAAGAGGGTTTACAGTTCACCCTCTTCCGCCCGTTTAACTGGATGGGACCACGACTGGATAACCTTAATGCGGCACGAATCGGCAGCTCCCGCGCTATTACGCAACTCATTCTCAATCTGGTAGAAGGTTCACCGATTAAGCTGATTGATGGCGGAAAACAAAAACGCTGCTTTACTGATATTCGCGATGGTATCGAGGCGTTATACCGCATTATCGAAAATGCGGGAAATCGCTGCGACGGTGAAATTATCAACATTGGCAATCCTGAGAACGAAGCGAGCATTGAGGAACTGGGCAAGATGCTGCTGGCGAGCTTCGAAAAACATCCGCTGCGCCATCATTTCCCACCGTTTGCGGGCTTTCGCGTTGTCGAAAGTAGCAGCTACTACGGCAAAGGATATCAGGACGTAGAGCATCGTAAACCGAGCATCCGCAATGCCCACCGCTGCCTGGACTGGGAGCCGAAAATTGATATGCAGGAAACCATCGACGAAACGCTGGATTTCTTCCTGCGCACCGTTGATCTTACGGATAAACCATCATGACCAAAGTAGGCTTACGCATTGATGTCGATACCTTTCGTGGCACCCGTGAAGGCGTGCCGCGTCTGCTGGAAATCTTGAGTAAGCATAATATTCAGGCCAGCATTTTTTTCAGCGTCGGCCCGGACAATATGGGCCGCCATCTCTGGCGACTGGTGAAGCCACAGTTTTTGTGGAAGATGCTGCGCTCAAACGCGGCATCGCTTTATGGCTGGGATATTTTACTGGCAGGTACGGCTGGCCAGGTAAAGAGATTGGTCATGCCAATGCCGATATCATTCGTGAAGCGGCTAAACATCACGAAGTCGGCCTGCACGCCTGGGATCACCATGCCTGGCAAGCCCGTAGCGGTAACTGGGATCGGCAAACAATGATCGACGATATTGCACGCGGTCTTCGCACTCTGGAAGAGATTATCGGTCAACCGGTAACCTGTTCTGCCGCTGCGGGCTGGCGTGCCGACCAGAAGGTGATCGAAGCAAAAGAAGCGTTCCATTTGCGCTACAACAGCGATTGTCGTGGGGCCATGCCGTTCCGTCCATTGCTCGAATCAGGAAACCCTGGCACTGCGCAAATTCCGGTGACCTTACCCACCTGGGATGAAGTGATTGGTCGGGATGTGAAAACAGAAGATTTTAACGGTTGGTTACTCAACCGCATCCTGCGAGATAAAGGCACGCCGGTTTATACCATTCATGCAGAAGTTGAAGGCTGCGCTTATCAGCATAATTTTGTGGATCTCCTCAAACGCGCAGCTCAGGAAGGCGTGACATTTTGCCCTTTAAGCGAACTGTTATCAGAGACGTTGCCGCTCGGACAAGTTGTTCGCGGAAATATTGCCGGACGTGAAGGCTGGCTGGGTTGCCAACAAATTGCGGGTAGTCGCTGATGAAATCGGTACGTTACCTTATCGGCCTCTTCGCGTTTATTGCCTGCTATTACCTGTTACCGATCAGCACGCGTCTGCTCTGGCAACCCGATGAAACGCGTTATGCGGAAATCAGTCGAGAAATGCTGGCATCCGGCGACTGGATTGTGCCCCATCTGTTAGGGCTACGTTATTTCGAAAAACCCATTGCCGGATACTGGATTAACAGCATTGGGCAATGGCTATTTGGCGCGAATAACTTTGGTGTGCGGGCAGGCGTTATCTTTGCGACCCTGTTAACTGCCGCGCTGGTGACCTGGTTTACTCTGCGCTTATGGCGCGATAAACGTCTGGCTCTACTCGCCACAGTAATTTATCTCTCATTGTTTATTGTCTATGCCATCGGCACTTATGCCGTGCTCGATCCGTTTATTGCATTCTGGCTGGTGGCGGGAATGTGCAGCTTCTGGCTGGCAATGCAGGCACAGACGTGGAAAGGCAAAAGCGCAGGATTTTTACTGCTGGGAATCACCTGCGGCATGGGGGTGATGACCAAAGGTTTTCTCGCCCTTGCCGTGCCGGTATTAAGCGTGCTGCCATGGGTAGCGACGCAAAAACGCTGGAAAGATCTCTTTATTTACGGCTGGCTGGCGGTTATCAGTTGCGTACTGACGGTTCTCCCTTGGGGACTGGCGATAGCGCAGCGGGAGCCTGACTTCTGGCACTATTTTTTCTGGATTGAGCATATTCAACGCTTTGCACTGGATGATGCCCAACATAGAGCTCCGTTCTGGTACTACGTGCCGGTCATCATTGCCGGTAGCCTGCCGTGGCTGGGATTACTCCCCGGTGCACTGTACACAGGCTGGAAAAACCGCAAGCATTCCGCAACCGTCTATTTGTTGAGCTGGACGATAATGCCGCTGCTGTTTTTCTCCGTCGCTAAAGGTAAATTGCCCACCTATATTCTTTCCTGCTTTGCATCTCTGGCAATGCTGATGGCGCATTACGCTTTGCTGGCAGCAAAAAATAATCCTCTGGCGCTGCGGATTAATGGCTGGATTAACATCGCTTTTGGCGTCACTGGCATTATTGCCACATTTGTGGTCTCCCCGTGGGGACCAATGAACACGCCGGTGTGGCAAACCTTCGAGAGCTATAAAGTCTTTTGTGCCTGGTCGATTTTTTCGCTATGGGCATTTTTCGGCTGGTACACCTTAACAAACGTCGAAAAGACCTGGTCTTTCGCCGCGCTTTGCCCGCTGGGGCTGGCGTTGCTGGTAGGATTTTCAATTCCTGACAGAGTCATGGAAGGAAAACATCCGCAATTTTTTGTCGAGATGACACAAGAATCACTTCAACCAAGCCGCTATATTCTTACTGATAGCGTCGGTGTTGCCGCAGGTCTGGCATGGAGCCTACAACGCGATGACATCATCATGTATCGCCAGACAGGTGAGTTGAAATACGGCCTTAATTATCCGGATGCGAAAGGGAGATTTGTCAGCGGTGATGAGTTCGCAAACTGGCTTAATCAACATCGTCAGGAGGGGATTATTACACTCGTGCTTTCGGTTGACCGCGATGAAGATATCAACAGTCTCGCCATTCCGCCCGCAGATGCCATCGATCGTCAGGAGCGTCTGGTGCTGATTCAGTATCGTCCCAAATGATCTGGCTAACATTAGTCTTTGCCAGCTTGCTTAGCGTTGCCGGGCAGTTGTGTCAGAAACAGGCAACCTGCTTTGTGGCGATAAACAAACGGCGCAAACATATCGTGCTGTGGCTGGGACTGGCGCTGGCTTGTCTTGGTCTTGCCATGGTGCTCTGGCTGCTGGTCTTGCAGAACGTACCGGTAGGCATTGCCTACCCGATGTTAAGTCTGAATTTTGTCTGGGTGACGCTGGCTGCAGTAAAACTGTGGCACGAACCGGTATCGCCGCGTCACTGGTGTGGGGTGGCGTTCATTATTGGTGGCATTGTGATCCTCGGGAGTACGGTGTAATGGGCCTGATATGGGGATTATTCAGCGTCATTATTGCCTCAGTTGCGCAATTAAGCCTGGGTTTTGCGGCAAGTCATCTGCCGCCGATGACGCACTTATGGTAAGCGTGCAGCAAGAACCGTATTGACAGGGATGTGTTATTCAGTCGGCAGTGCTACGCGCCAGGGGAGCAGTTCGCCGACCCGGTTTATCGGCCAGTCGGCTATGACGTCAAGGACATAGCGGAGG
>NZ_MDGW01000168.1:0-4893 GCF_001712525.1 Shigella sp. FC1661 | reverse complement strand
GTAGCGGAGCAGGAAGGACATCTGATGGAAATGGAAGCCACGCAAGCACCTTAAAATCACCATCATACACTAAATCAGTAAGTTGGCAGCATTACCAAGTTATCGGTGGCAATAGCCTGTGCAAATTTTTTATAACCCGGGATCGTGTCAGGATTCAGAGTATGATAAAGACAGATTTTCATGGCTGCCGGTTTCCGTCGTGCAAAAAACATGCTGATTTTACGAAGGAATGCCTTACTGAACAACCTTGCCCGGAATCCCCCCCGAAATCAGATGGAACAATCAGAAAAATGCTCTGCAGTTATGGAATAAAGAAGGTGGGGTGGTACGCCGGGAGGGCGATCCGCTGGAAATGGCGCAGTAGCTGCAGGCCTGTCATGATGCCGGAATAGAAGTTCGTGTACAGGTTAATGAAAGCGTCACCCCGTAAATAAACTCTGCGCTGAAATTCCTTTTTTTCATTGGAGCACCTGTGTTGTTCTGAGGTGAACATATCACCTCTGTTCAGGTAGCCAAATTCAGTGTGCCACCTCAAGGTTCTTAGTGAGTCGTTTTTAAAAGATATGATAATATATCATTGTTTATGAATTGTTGATGTTTAATTTAGTAAAATATATCAAGTATGCCATGGGTTTGCTATGTTATTCATCCAGTATCTGGAAATAAAATGCACCAGCTTTATTGGGTTTTCCTTTTGTCTCTGCTTACTAGGTGCCAGAAACTTTAAATGTTAAACGAAGGGGGCATTTTGTTCAAAGCCAATCATGTTCCGGTATTAATGTATCATCATGTCAGTCATTGCCCCGGACTGGTTACACTTTCTCCCGTGACATTCCGGAAGCAAATGAAATGGTTGGCTGAAAACAACTGGAAAACACTGTCATCAGATGAACTGGAGTTTTTTTATCGGGGCGGAAAACTCCCCCGGAAAAGCGTTATGTTGACATTTGATGATGGATACCTTGACAACTGGTTTCAGGTATATCCTTTATTAAAAGAGTTTAATCTCAAAGCACATATTTTTTTAATTACCGGTTTTATTGGGAATGGTCCGGTTCGTCACTCTCCTGGAAAGGAATATTCTCATCGCGATTGCGAACATCAAATAGCGACAGGGAATGCTGATAATGTTATGCTTCGCTGGTCTGAAGTAAACGAAATGTTGCAATCTGGTCTGGTCGAATTTCATGTTCATACGCATACTCATACACGCTGGGATAAAAAGTTCAGTTCACGAGAAGAACAGTGTAAACATCTTCGGCAGGACTTGTTGAGCGGGAGAGAATATTTGAAAGAAATGACAGGAAAATGCAGTAAACATTTGTGTTGGCCGGAAGGTTATTATAACAAGGATTATATTCAGGTCGCTGAAGAACTTGGATTCTATTATTTATATACAACAGAAAGAAGAATGAATGCTCCTGCTAAAGGAACTACACGGATAGGAAGAATAAGCACCAAAGAACGGGAAAGTTGCGCATGGCTGAAAAGACGACTTTTTTATTATACAACACCGTTTTTTTCATCGTTGCTGGCCTTTCATAAGGGGCCAAGATTACCGGATGATTAATAATGAATATACTATTTACGGAATCATCACCGAATATAGGTGGTCAGGAATTACAGGCTGTTGCTCAAATGAAGGCCCTGAAGAAAATGGGGCATTCAGTTCTGCTTGTCTGCAGGGAAAACAGCAAAATTGCTTTTGAAGCCAGTAAATTGGGAATTGATATCACATTCGCGTTATTTCGAAACAGTCTTCACATCCCTACTGCATGGAGATTACTCGGAATAGTTCATGGTTTTCAGCCCAATGCAATCGTTTGTCACAGTGGGCATGATAGCAATATTGTTGGTTTAGTACGGTTATTCACTTGGAAACATCCATTCAGAATTATCAGGCAAAAGACATATTTGACACGAAAAACAAAAGTTTTTTCAATAAATCATTTTTGCGATGAGGTGATTGTTCCCGGAACAAGTATGAAGACACATCTGGAGCAGGAAGGATGTCGAACCCGGGTTACTGTTGTGCCTCCAGGCTTTGATTTCCAGAAATTATACGTTGATTCCCGAAACAGTTTGCCTCCAAATGTTCTTTCTTGGCTGGCGTCCCGAAGGGGATGCCCCGTTATTGCTCAGGTAGGAATGTTGCGCCCGGAAAAAGGGCACGAATTTATGTTGAATTTACTGTTCCATTTAAAAATGAATGGACGACAGTTCTGTTGGTTGATTGTGGGGTCTGGTTCGCCTGAACTGCGGGAGCATTTACAGTATCAGATTGACAGTATGGGCATGCATGATGATGTTTTTATTGCTGACAATGTTTTTCCTGCCGCCCCCGTATATCGGGTTGCCAGTCTGGTGGTTCTGCCTTCAGAAAACGAATCGTTTGGTATGGTACTGGCAGAAGCATCGGCATTTTCTGTGCCTGTACTGGCCAGTCAGATTGGTGGAATCCCTGATGTTATTCAGAACAACCAGACCGGGACATTGTTACCAGCAGGTAATAAGCACGCATGGATGTGCGCCCTGAATGATTTTTTTAATGACCCTGGGCGTTTTTATCAGATGGCTCGCCAGGCAAAACAGGATATAGAAGAGCGGTTTGATATTAATAAAACTGCGTTAAAAATACTCACATTAGCGAAGCACAAGTAACAATATGTTTTCTGTAAGTAACTTATCATTTATCGGTTTCCTTAAAAGGATTGTTTTTTCCTCAGATTCACTCCCGGGGAAGTGGGAACACAGAAAATTCCGGTTCATGTACATTTTGCGATGTGCTATAAATCCGGTTGTCAGTATTCGATATTATTACGAACTGCGTTCCTTGCCGTGCATTGAGGATATTCTGGCAATACACCCCACGTTGCCAGCAAGAATTCATCGCCCTTATTTGCATAAAGGGGGCGCGCCTGGACCCGTGGACAATATATTCTTGAGCATTATCGCTTTGTGCAAAATTTGCCAGAAAAATATTCTAAATTTTTGTTTCCACAAAAATCGGTATCATTAGTCCAATTCATCGGGAAAGATGGAGAGAATTTTGATATCCAGTGTTCTCCCAGTGGTTTTGACCGGGAAGGAGAGTTGATGTTGTCATTGTTTTACAATAAAACAGTTATTACCCGGTTAACATTTTCAGTCATTCTGACTCAAAATGGACACATTGCTTTTATTGGCGGATTACAGGGAGCCCCTAAAAATACCGGACCTGATGTTATTCGGTGCGCAACCCGGGCCTGTTATGGGATTTTCCCAAAACGGATTATTTTTGAAGCATTTTGTGCGTTGATGAAAGCTTGCAATATCTCTGAGTGTCTGGCAGTCAGTGAGCACAGTCATGTTTTCCGGCAATTGAGATACTGGTATCAGAAACGCAAAACCTTTGTTGCGGTCTATAGTGATTTCTGGGAGTCTGTAGCAGGAAAAACCTGTGGTGACTGGTACAGATTACCAACCCAGGTGATTCGAAAGCCGCTAAGCGATATAGCCAGTAAAAAACGCTCTGAGTACCGAAAACGATACGCTTTGCTGGATTATATCCATGAAACTACTATCCGCTCTTTGGATGCATATCCTGTACACTCAGAACATCAGGATTTAAATTAAGGTTTGATGTATTCTCTGAATAAAACAGTAATGATAATTTTGGTAGAGGCATTCGCACTAAATAATGAAAAAATATAAATCTGAGTTTATTCCTGAATTTAAGAAAAATTATCTTTCCCCTGTTTACTGGTCTACATGGTTCCTTTTGGGAATGATTGCAGGTATTTCAATGTTTCCCCCTTCATTCAGAGATCCTGTCTTGGCAAAAATAGGGCGTTGGGCGGGCAGATTGAGCAAAAAAGCTCGTCGCAGGGCGACGATTAATTTATCGCTTTGTTTCCCAGAAAAGAGTGATACAGAACGGGAAATAATTGTCGACAAAATGTTTGCCACAGCATTGCAATCCATAGTGATGATGGCAGAACTGGCAATTCGTGGTCCGGAAAAGTTCCAGAAACGAGTGTTCTGGAAAGGCCTCGAAATTCTTGAGGAAATTCGATACAATAACAAAAATGTGATTTTTCTGGTTCCCCATGGCTGGAGCGTGGATATTCCTGCAATGTTGCTGGCAGCTCAGGGGGAAAAAATGGCCGCCATGTTTCATCAGCAACGAAATCCAGTGATTGATTATGTCTGGAATTCTGTACGGCGTAAATTCGGGGGGCGCTTACATTCCCGGGAGGATGGGATAAAACCATTTATTCAGTCAGTACGCCAGGGATACTGGGGGTATTACCTTCCAGATCAGGATCATGGTCCTGAATACAGTGAATTTGCTGATTTTTTTGCGACCTATAAAGCGACATTACCAATTATTGGACGTCTGATGAACATCAGTCAGGCTATGATTATACCGCTTTTCCCGGTTTATGATGAAAAAAAACATTTCCTGACTATTGAAGTTCGGCCACCAATGGATGCATGCATTGCCAGCGCGGACAATAAAATGATTGCCCGACAAATGAACAAAACAGTGGAAATTTTGGTGGGGTCACATCCGGAACAGTATATCTGGGTTTTAAAATTGTTAAAAACGCGCAAATCAAACGAAGCGGACCCGTACCCTTGAAATTATAAAGTACAGGTATTTCCACTAGTTGTTTCTTACAGGTTACCAATCGAAACACAATCCCCCTTCCGTGTGTTGCCCGTTTGGCACGGAGGACTGTGTAGATGCAGTTCGTTAAATTTAATTTATGCCTAAATAGCTGCGCTTAATACCGCTACACTTTTGCCAGTCCATGTTTGCCTCCGGGGAATGGGCTGACGGTTTCCATAAAATGGCGAACTTTTTTCAACAGTTGCCACATTGAGCGGCACTGATGATTACGCGTTATT
>NZ_MDGW01000167.1:0-5020 GCF_001712525.1 Shigella sp. FC1661 | reverse complement strand
CTAAATCACGTCAGCGCTGGCTGTTTTACGCGTATGACAGGATACGGAGGACGGTTGTGGCGCACGTCTTCGGTGAACGCACTCTGGCCACACTGGAGCGTCTTCTGAGCCTGCTGTCGGCCTTTGAGGTCGTGGTATGGATGACGGATGGCTGGCCGCTGTATGAATCACGCCTGAAGGGAAAGCTGCACGTTATCAGCAAGCGTTACACTCAGCGCATTGAGCGACATAATCTGAATCTGAGACAACATCTGGCAAGGCTGGGACGGAAGTCACTGTCGTTCTCAAAATCGGTGGAGCTGCATGACAAGGTCATCGGGCATTATCTGAACATAAAACACTATCAGTAAGTTGGAGTCATTACCAAAATAAATTAATTTGCTGCGGCTTTTTTAATCGCTGCAACCGCAGCCTTAAGCACGCCTAAACCATCGACTTTGCCATAAAGCAGCGAGTCAATTACTTCAACCGGTTTGTTGGGTAACAAACGCTGGATTTCGGGCAACATATAAGCAATCTGCGGCCCTAATAACACGACATCGGCATTCAGACCTTTTTCACCAGCCAGTGTTTCCGGAAATGCTTCAATAATGACCGGAACTTCATATTTTTCTGCCTGTGCGCGCATTTTTGATACCAGTAAAGAGGTAGACATGCCCGCAGAACAAAACAGATAAATGTGTTTCTTTTCCATAAAACTGCCCTCATCGACGATTATCTGTCAGCCAGACACTCCGCAAGCCTTAACCTGCTTCCATGCTCTGGGTAACTTGCGAAACCAACATGACTTTTTTTGTGGCTGAAAGGAGTATACGGTATAGACCTGAGCAATAGTATTTCTTTGACCTTATAAATTGTCTCTCCTTGACCTGCGGTTATGACCCTCTTCACATTTCGGGCAAATAATTCGCGAAGATAATTAAGAACTCAGGCCAAAAAACGGCGCAATGGCCGGTTTCCGTTGTTACTCAAGCTTTCAAACGAAGTGATTACTTCGCAGCCTGTGGATCAGTGTCGTATTCAGCACAGGTCTGATAACCGGAGTTGATGACATGTCCGGTATCATCTAACGCGACAAAGTAGGTTTCTGCTTTACCATCACGTTGACCCAGGATGTAGGTCTGGCAAGTACCACGAGCATGGATCATGCTCACTTCAGACGAAGGTTTACCCGCAATTTGTGCAACCTGCGCCCGGCTCATGCCTTTTTTGACGTCTTTCACCACAGGCTGTACAAACTGGTCTTTGGTACGATCATAAGCCGTACAACCCGCCAGCATGGTTAATACCGCCGCTGCACTCAGAATTCCTGCCATATTCTTGTTCATATTCCGTCCTCTTGTTTATCAGCGTGTTAGATAAGCCTGGAATACATTGGGCGCTTTTTCAAGCCCGTGAACGAAACGGCTCCGCTTTCAGAGGATTCCTGTATGACGTTTTATCCACCATTCAACCCGCTGTCGCTTGTCGTTTCAGTAGCGACGGGTTAGCTTTAAGGAAGTTTTGTCTTTTCTGTCTGGAGGGGTTCAATGACATTGCAACAACAAATAATAAAGGCGCTGGGCTCAAAACCGCAGATTAATGCTGAAGAGGAAATTCGTCGTAGTGTCGATTTTCTGAAAAGCTACCTGCAAACTTATCCGTTCATTAAATCACTGGTGCTCGGGATCAGCGGCGGTCAGGACTCCACGCTTGCCGGTAAGCTGTGCCAGATGGCGATTAATGAGCTGCGCCAGGAGACCGGCAACGAATCACTGCAATTTATTGCCGTACGCCTGCCCTATGGTGTTCAGGCCGACGAACAAGATTGCCAGGATGCCATTGCCTTTATTCAACCGGATCGCGTATTAACCGTTAATATCAAGGGCGCGGTATTGGCCAGCGAACAGGCGCTGCGCGAAGCGGACATTGAACTGAGCGATTTTGTCCGTGGCAATGAAAAAGCGCGTGAGCGGATGAAAGCACAATATAGCATTGCGGGTATGACCAGCGGTGTCGTGGTGGGCACCGATCATGCAGCAGAAGCTATTACCGGATTCTTCACTAAATATGGTGACGGCGGTACGGACATTAATCCGCTGTATCGTCTCAACAAACGTCAGGGTAAACAGTTACTGGCGGCATTAGCTTGCCCGGAACACCTTTATAAGAAAGCGCCAACGGCCGATCTGGAAGATGATCGCCCTTCTCTGCCAGATGAAGTGGCTCTCGGCGTGACCTATGACAATATCGACGACTATCTGGAAGGGAAAAACGTACCTCAACAGGTCGCCAGAACAATAGAGAACTGGTATCTGAAAACCGAACATAAACGCCGTCCGCCAATTACCGTTTTCGATGATTTCTGGAAAAAGTAATAATTTGCACATATTGGATTGTGCGAAAAAGAGTAATTTGTTCACGCCGGATGCGGCGTGAACGCCTTATTCGACCTATAAAACTATGCAAATTCAATACATTGCAGGAGTCGAATAGGCCTGACAGGCGTAGCACGTCAGACGGTGTAACCTTTGTCATCGACCCGCCTCTTTTTTAATCGCTTCCCGCCTGTTACACTGGATAGATAACCAGCATTCGGAGTCAACAGTGGTACGGCGTTTAACTTCTCCGCGGCTCGAATTTGAAGCTGCGGCAATTTATGAATATCCCGAACATTTACGTTCATTCCTTAATGACTTACCCACCCGACCAGGGGTGTATCTGTTTCATGGTGAAAGTGACACCATGCCGCTCTATATCGGCAAAAGCGTTAACATCCGCAGCCGCGTCCTTTCTCATTTACGTACCCCGGATGAAGCCGCCATGCTACGGCAATCCCGACGGATCAGCTGGATATGTACCGCCGGTGAAATCGGCGCTCTGCTCCTTGAAGCGCGATTAATCAAAGAACAACAGCCGCTGTTTAATAAACGGTTGCGCCGCAATCGCCAGCTCTGTGCCCTGCAATTAAATGAAAAGCGCGTCGATGTGGTGTATGCCAAAGAGGTGGATTTTTCACGAGCCCCCAACCTGTTTGGCCTGTTTGCCAATAGGCGCGCAGCTTTGCAAGCATTGCAGACCATCGCTGATGAACAAAAACTTTGTTATGGCCTGCTGGGACTGGAACCGTTAAGTCGCGGTCGTGCATGTTTTCGTTCAGCGCTAAAACGTTGCGCCGGAGCATGCTGCGGTAAAGAGAGCCATGAGGAACATGCGCTACGCTTGCGCCAGTCTCTGGAGCGTTTGCGGGTGGTGTGTTGGCCTTGGCAAGGGGCGGTGGCGCTGAAAGAACAGCACCCGGAAATGACTCAATATCATATTATTCAAAACTGGCTGTGGCTGGGGGCGGTTAATTCGCTGGAAGACGCGACAACGTTAATTCGGACACCCGCCGGGTTTGATCACGACGGTTATAAAATTCTTTGTAAGCCGCTGCTTTCCGGTAACTATGAAATTACTGAACTTGATCCGGCGAATGACCAGCGAGCCAGTTGATTTCACTGAACAACAGTTTACCTTGCGGTTGTAAAAGCCGCAGGGTGTGCCTGCCATCGAACCAGCACGCGCCCTGGTCGGTAGTGAGCAATTTATCGCCCAGTTGCCACGCCCCGTTAATCACAAACACCACCCCGCCGCGTGAGCCAAAGGTAGTAAACGTACGTTCGGCAATTCTGACTTTCGCCTTACAGACATCCAGGCGTGTCATGATGTTGAAATCCATCGACATCTGCCCTTCCGTCAGTTTCGCTTTTACCACCTGGTCCGCTGCAAAGGCAAAAGGCTGTAACGGTTTTAAGGTATGGTTAAAGCGGTCTGCGCTTTCAAGGAGCATCTCGCCGCCTTCCAGCAACGTCACTATCCTTTCCATGCCGGGAAACAAAGAAAACTCCCCATTCGCCGCGATGGATGCAATGCTGGCACGCCAGTAAAAATCACGTTTTGCCGGTGGGAAAGTGCAAATTTCGCGCGTTTCACCGGCAGCATTTCGCCACAGATTCACCGACATTTTACGCATATCAAAGTATTCCATACTCGCTCCCGGCCCGTTCTTTTCATTGTTATCGTTCAGGTAACCGTGGATGGTTATCGGCAACTCGGGTGATTTACGTTAGTGGTGATCAGGCTTTTTTTACAACTGTTTGAGAAGAGAAAAGAAAACCGCCGATCCTGTCCACCGCATTACTGCAAGGTAGTGGACAAGACCGGCGGTCTTAAGTTTTTTGGCTGAAAGATTATTCAGCAGTTGCAGGCATTTTACCTTTTGCCGCTGGACGTTCTGTCAGACGCTTCTCAAAATTAGCATTAAATTGCTTTTTCTGTTCCGGCGTCAGGATGTTGTAAATTTTGTTCTGGGTTTCCATGTGCGCCAGCATGTTAGCTTTGCGCTGTTCTTCCATTTTTGCGATCTGCGCTTCAGCTTTTGCTTTATCGAAGGTATCGCTGACAATGATGTCATGCATTGCGCGGCGTTCTTCCAGCGGCGGACGTTTCATCTGGTCACGCTGGCCTTTCATGATTTCGCGGATCTGCTGTTTCTGCGCGTCGGTCAGGTTCAGGTCTTTGAACATCATGTCCTGATGCGGACCGAACTTGCCTTTGTGGTGCATCATCGGCTTCGCGTCAGCCGGTGCTGCGGCATGGGCCAGGTTAGCCGCGCCAAGAGCCAGGGTAGAGGCAACAAACAGTGCAGTTAATTTACGCATATTCTATATCCTTCCTTTCAGTTATTTATTACGGCTTTCTTAAGTAGCGTGCCGTGTTGACGAGATTGGTAATGACTCCAACTTATTGATAGTGTTTTATGTTCAGATAATGCCCGATGACTTTGTCATGCAGCTCCACCGATTTTGAGAACGACAGCGACTTCCGTCCCAGCCGTGCCAGGTGCTGCCTCAGATTCAGGTTATGCCGCTCAATTCGCTGCGTATATCGCTTGCTGATTACGTGCAGCTTTCCCTTCAGGCGGGATTCATACAGTGGCCAGCCATCCGTCATCCATATCACCACGTCAAAGGGTGACAGCAAGCTCATAAGACGCCCC
>NZ_MDGW01000177.1:0-33038 GCF_001712525.1 Shigella sp. FC1661 | reverse complement strand
TCGGCCTTTGAGGTCGTGGTATGGATGACGGATGGCTGGCCGCTGTATGAATCACGCCTGAAGGGAAAGCTGCACGTTATCAGCAAGCGTTACACTCAGCGCATTGAGCGACATAATCTGAATCTGAGACAACATCTGGCAAGGCTGGGACGGAAGTCACTGTCGTTCTCAAAATCGGTGGAGCTGCATGACAAGGTCATCGGGCATTATCTGAACATAAAACACTATCAGTAAGTTGGAGTCATTACCTAATCCACCATGTTCCAGCGCGCACAACTCTACGGCGGTACGGTAAGGCACAAAGGTTTGTAGCATGTCGGTGAGTGCAGCTTTGCGCAGGTAGTTTTGATAAGCGGGAATACCAATGGCGCTTAAAATGGCAATGATGCCAATAACCACCATCAGTTCGATAAGTGTAAAACCGCGTTGCTTGTCCATCTGTTTCGCTCCTTGATTTGGTTGGCGCTACTTTGGCAAACGCCATCAGCACAAGCGAGGGGCAAAAAACGAAACGGGAAAGCAGCTTCCGAGGTTTTTTATTTCGTTGCAGCGAAAGACAAGAAATTTGCGAGGCGTTACGAAGAAAGTTGGGGAAGGGGAGATTATCCGCCCGCGATGGAGCGGATAAATCTGTCAGCAATTAGCGAAAACGCATTGAAAGGTCGAGTGCTTGTACGTGTTTAGTTAGCGCACCGACGGAGATAAAGTCCACGCCCGTTTCGGCAAATTCGCGCAGTGTTTTGTCAGTGACGTTGCCAGACACTTCCAGTAGCGCCTTGCCGTTGGTGCGTTTGACGGCTTCGCGCATCTGTTCTGTTTCGAAGTTATCCAGCATGATGATATCGGCTCCTGCTTTCAGGGCTTCATCAAGTTCTTCCAGATTCTCTACTTCGACTTCTACTGGCGCATCCGGGTGCAGCCAGGACGCTTTTTCGACGGCCTGGCGCACTGAGCCGGAGGCAATAATATGATTTTCTTTGATCAGGAAGGCATCAGAAAGCCCCAGACGGTGATTCGCTCCGCCGCCGCAAAGTACCGCGTATTTCAGAGCTGAACGCAGGCCAGGTAAGGTTTTGCGCGTATCCAACAACTGCGTGTTGGTGCCTTCCAGTAATTCGACATAGTGGCGTACCTTACTGGCAGCTCCTGAAAGGGTTTGCACAAAATTAAGCGCAGTGCGTTCGCCCGTTAACAGCACGCGGGATGGGCCTTCAAGTTCGAACAAGGGTTGATTGGCGTTGATGACATCGCCGTCATCCACATGCCAGATTATGGTGACATCGTCGCCTGCCAGTTGAATAAACACCTCTTCAACCCAGCGTTTGCCGCAAAATACGCCATTCTCGCGGGTGATCACCGTGGCATGAGAGCGAGAGTTTTCCGGTAAAAGTTTTGCCGTAATGTCATTGTTGGCATCGACTGTTCCGCCTAAATCTTCCCGCAGCGCCTGGGCCACCGCGCCGGGGATATCGAGATTAATGCGTTCCAGCAGCTCGTCACGTCGGGTGTCAGGGTTATAGCGGCGAGGCGGCATGTTAAAACTCCAGATAGCTAACGAATCATAAAGTAGAAACATGCTACTCTGAACCGGGTATTAGCACCACATATAAGGAGATCCTGCATGTTGTTAGAACAGGGGTGGCTGGTTGGCGCGCGCCGCGTTCCCTCACCACATTACGATTGCCGCCCGGATGACGAAACACCCACCCTGCTGGTGGTGCACAATATTAGCCTGCCGCCAGGCGAGTTTGGCGGTCCGTGGATCGACGCATTATTCACTGGAACTATTGATCCGCAGGCACATCCTTTCTTTGCTGAGATCGCCCATTTGCGCGTCTCCGCTCACTGTTTGATTCGCCGTGATGGTGAAATAGTCCAGTATGTTCCTTTCGATAAACGTGCATGGCATGCGGGAGTCTCTCAGTATCAGGGGCGCGAACGCTGCAATGATTTTTCTATTGGGATTGAGCTTGAAGGCACCGATACGCTGGCGTATACCGATGCGCAGTATCAACAGCTTGCGGCGGTTACGCGGGCACTGATTGATCGCTATCCAGATATCGCTAATAACATGACGGGCCATTGTGATATTGCGCCGGATCGGAAAACCGATCCCGGCCCTGCATTTGATTGGGCGCGGTTTCGTGCGCTGGTCAGCAAGGAGACAACATGACGCTATTTACAACCTTACTGGTGTTAATTTTCGAGCGCCTGTTTAAGTTGGGCGAGCACTGGCAGCTTGATCATCGTCTTGAAGCGTTCTTTCGGCGGGTGAAACATTTTTCTCTCGGGCGCACGTTAGGCATGACCATTATTGCGATGGGCGTGACTTTTTTACTGTTACGCGCATTGCAGGGAGTATTGTTCAACGTTCCCACGCTGCTGGTGTGGCTGCTGATTGGTTTGCTGTGTATTGGCGCAGGTAAAGTTCGTCTTCATTATCATGCTTATCTGACAGCTGCTTCACGTAATGATAGCCATGCCCGTGTCACGATGGCTGGCGAACTCACCATGATTAACGGCGTCCCGGCAGGCTGCGATGAACGTGAGTATTTGCGTGAGCTGCAAAATGCATTGCTGTGGATTAACTTTCGTTTTTATCTTGCTCCGCTGTTCTGGTTGATTGTGGGGGGAATCTGGGGACCCGTTACGCTGATGGGGTATGCGTTTTTGCGTGCATGGCAATACTGGCTGGCGCGATACCAGACGCCGCATCATCGTTTACAGTCCGGCATTGATGCCGTGCTTCATGTACTGGATTGGGTGCCGGTTCGTCTTGCGGGTGTGGTATATGCCTTGATCGGTCATGGGGAGAAAGCGTTACCGGCCTGGTTTGCTTCGCTGGGTGACTTCCATACTTCGCAGTATCAGGTGTTAACGCGTCTGGCGCAGTTCTCTCTGGCGCGTGAACCGCATGTCGATAAGGTGGAGACGCCGAAGGCAGCGGTTTCAATGGCGAAGAAAACCTCGTTCGTGGTCGTGGTGGTGATTGCACTACTGACGATTTACGGGGCGTTGGTGTAAAGATTATTGCCCTCACCCTGTACGGGTGAGGGCGTAGAGAGATTAATGCGCTTTTACGGCTTTGGCGGTTTTCTCTTTAAACAGATAGCCGATACCTAACACGATCAGCCATACCGGGATCAGGTATACCGAAATCGCCATTCCTGGGGTCATCAGCATAATCACCAGTACCGCCGCCATAAACAGCAGGCAGATCCAGTTACCCAGCGGATAAAGCAGAGCAGGGAAGCGAGTTACCACGCCTTGTTCCTGCTTGGCGCGACGGAATTTCATATGCGCCAGGCTAATCATCGCCCAGTTGATTACCAGTGCAGATACCACCAGCGCCATTAACAGTCCGAAAGCGGACTCTGGGGCAAGGTAGTTAATCAGTACGCACAACGCCGTTACCAGTGCAGACACCAGAATGGTATTTACTGGTACACCACGTTTATCGACAGACGCCAGCGCTTTTGGCGCATTACCCTGTTGTGCCAGACCAAACAGCATACGGCTGTTGCAATATACGCAGCTGTTGTACACGGAGAGCGCCGCAGTCAGTACCACGATGTTCAGCGCATTCGCCACAAAGGTATCGCCTAACTCGTGGAAGATCAGCACAAACGGACTGGTATCGGCGGTAACGCGGGTCCACGGCATCAGTGAGAGCAGAACGGCTAACGAACCAATATAGAAAATCAGGATGCGGTAGATAACCTGGTTAGTTGCTTTCGGTATACTTTGCTCCGGGTTATCAGCTTCTGCTGCGGTGATCCCCACCAGTTCCAGACCACCGAACGAGAACATGATAATCGCCATCATCATCACCAGCCCGGTGAAGCCGTGCGGCAGGAAACCACCCTGATCCCACAGGTTGCTAACGGTCGCCTGCGGGCCGCTGTTGCCACTGAATAGCAGCCAGCCGCCGAAGATGATCATCGCTACCACCGCGATAACTTTGATAATGGCAAACCAGAACTCCATCTCGCCAAACACTTTAACGTTGGTCAGGTTGATGGCGTTAATCACCACAAAGAATACGGCGGCAGAAACCCAGGTGGGGATTTCCGGATACCAGAACTGAATGTATTTACCCACGGCAGTCAGCTCAGCCATGGCAACTAAAACGTACAGTACCCAGTAGTTCCAGCCAGAGGCGAAACCGGCAAAACTGCCCCAGTATTTATAAGCAAAGTGGCTAAAGGAGCCTGCGACAGGTTCTTCGACCACCATTTCACCCAGCTGACGCATGATCAGAAAGGCGATAAAACCAGCAATGGCGTAACCCAGGATAATCCCTGGCCCTGCGGACTGTATTACGGAGGCGCTACCCAGGAATAACCCGGTCCCTATCGCGCCACCCAGCGCGATAAGCTGAATATGGCGGTTTTTAAGGCCGCGCTTTAGCTGCTCGCCGTGCTGTTGACCTTCCATCATGAAACCTCGTGCGGTGGTTGTTTTTTTGATCTACGCAGTGATGCGTGTGTAAGTTTGCAATTCCGTTTGTTGTATTAATTTGTTTACATCAAAGAAGTTTGAATTGTTACAAAAAGACTTCCGTCAGATCAAGAATAATGGTATGCGGCAGCGAATGCACCCGCTTTATGCATGGTTGAAGATGAGTTGCTTAAAAAGAAACCGTTTGTAAAGCTCAGCCTCAACCCCTCTCAATATGTAGAATGAATTTAAATTCGTTTTAATTGAATTAAAAATCACAAAATTGGTAAGTGAATCGGTTCAATTCGGATTTTTATAGTTTAATAATCGTTAAAAAATCCCTTTCCTACGTAAAGTCTACATTTGTGCATGGTTACAACTTTGAAACGTTATATATGTCAAGTTGTTAAAATGTGCACAGTTTCATGATTTCAATCAAAACCTGTATGGACATAAGGTGAATACTTTGTTACTTTAGCGTCACAGACATGAAATTGGTAAGACCAATTGACTTCGGCAAGTGGCTTAAGACAGGAACTCATGGCCTACAGCAAAATCCGCCAACCAAAACTCTCCGATGTGATTGAGCAGCAACTGGAGTTTTTGATCCTCGAAGGCACTCTCCGCCCGGGCGAAAAACTCCCACCGGAACGCGAACTGGCAAAACAGTTTGACGTCTCCCGTCCCTCCTTGCGTGAGGCGATTCAACGTCTCGAAGCGAAGGGCTTGTTGCTTCGTCGCCAGGGTGGCGGCACTTTTGTCCAGAGCAGCCTATGGCAAAGCTTCAGCGATCCGCTGGTGGAGCTGCTCTCCGACCATCCTGAGTCACAGTATGACTTGCTCGAAACACGACACGCCCTGGAAGGTATCGCCGCTTATTACGCCGCGCTGCGTAGTACCGATGAAGACAAGGAACGCATCCGTGAACTCCATCACGCCATAGAACTGGCGCAGCAGTCTGGCGATCTGGACGCGGAATCAAACGCCGTACTCCAGTATCAGATTGCTGTCACTGAAGCGGCCCACAATGTGGTTCTGCTTCATCTGCTAAGGTGTATGGAGCCGATGTTGGCCCAGAATGTCCGCCAGAACTTCGAATTGCTCTATTCGCGTCGCGAGATGCTGCCGCTGGTGAGTAGTCACCGCACCCGCATATTTGAAGCGATTATGGCCGGTAAGCCGGAAGAAGCGCGCGAAGCATCGCATCGCCATCTGGCCTTTATCGAAGAAATTTTGCTCGACAGAAGTCGTGAAGAGAGCCGCCGTGAGCGTTCTCTGCGTCGTCTGGAGCAACGAAAGAATTAGTGATTTTTCTGGTAAAAATTATCCAGAAGATGTTGTAAATCAAGCGCATATAAAAGCGCGGCAACTAAACGTAGAACCTGTCTTATTGAGCTTTCCGGCGAGAGTTCAATGGGACAGGTTCCAGAAAACTCAACGTTATTAGATAGATAAGGAATAACCCATGTCAGAACGTTTCCCAAATGACGTGGATCCGATCGAAACTCGCGACTGGCTCCAGGCGATCGAATCGGTCATCCGTGAAGAAGGTGTTGAGCGTGCTCAGTATCTGATCGACCAACTGCTTGCTGAAGCCCGCAAAGGCGGTGTAAACGTAGCCGCAGGCACAGGTATCAGCAACTACATCAACACCATCCCCGTTGAAGAACAACCGGAGTATCCGGGTAATCTGGAACTGGAACGCCGTATTCGTTCAGCTATCCGCTGGAACGCCATCATGACGGTGCTGCGTGCGTCGAAAAAAGACCTCGAACTGGGCGGCCATATGGCGTCCTTCCAGTCTTCCGCAACCATTTATGATGTGTGCTTTAACCACTTCTTCCGTGCACGCAACGAGCAGGATGGCGGCGACCTGGTTTACTTCCAGGGCCACATCTCCCCGGGCGTGTACGCTCGTGCTTTCCTGGAAGGTCGTCTGACTCAGGAGCAGCTGGATAACTTCCGTCAGGAAGTTCACGGCAATGGCCTCTCTTCCTATCCGCACCCGAAACTGATGCCGGAATTCTGGCAGTTCCCGACCGTATCTATGGGGCTGGGGCCGATTGGTGCTATTTACCAGGCTAAATTCCTGAAATATCTGGAACACCGTGGCCTGAAAGATACCTCTAAACAGACCGTTTACGCGTTCCTCGGCGACGGTGAAATGGACGAACCGGAATCCAAAGGTGCGATCACCATCGCTACCCGTGAAAAACTGGATAACCTGGTCTTCGTTATCAACTGTAACCTGCAGCGTCTTGACGGCCCGGTCACCGGTAACGGCAAGATCATCAACGAACTGGAAGGCATCTTCGAAGGTGCTGGCTGGAACGTGATCAAAGTGATGTGGGGTAGCCGTTGGGATGAACTGCTGCGTAAAGATACCAGCGGTAAACTGATCCAGCTGATGAACGAAACCGTTGACGGCGACTACCAGACCTTCAAATCGAAAGATGGTGCGTACGTTCGTGAACACTTCTTCGGTAAATATCCTGAAACCGCAGCACTGGTTGCAGACTGGACTGACGAGCAGATCTGGGCACTGAACCGTGGTGGTCACGATCCGAAGAAAATCTACGCTGCATTCAAGAAAGCGCAGGAAACCAAAGGCAAAGCGACAGTAATCCTTGCTCATTCCATTAAAGGTTACGGCATGGGCGACGCGGCTGAAGGTAAAAACATCGCGCACCAGGTTAAGAAAATGAACATGGACGGCGTGCGTCACATCCGCGACCGTTTCAATGTGCCGGTGTCTGATGCAGATATCGAAAAACTGCCGTACATCACCTTCCCGGAAGGTTCTGAAGAGCATACCTATCTGCACGCACAGCGTCAGAAACTGCACGGTTATCTGCCAAGCCGTCAGCCGAACTTCACCGAGAAGCTTGAGCTGCCGAGCCTGCAAGACTTCGGCGCGCTGCTGGAAGAGCAGAGCAAAGAGATCTCTACCACTATCGCTTTCGTTCGTGCCCTGAACGTAATGCTGAAGAACAAGTCGATCAAAGATCGTCTGGTACCGATCATCGCCGACGAAGCGCGTACTTTCGGTATGGAAGGTCTGTTCCGTCAGATTGGTATTTACAGCCCGAACGGTCAGCAGTACACCCCGCAGGACCGCGAGCAGGTTGCTTACTATAAAGAAGACGAGAAAGGTCAGATTCTGCAGGAAGGGATCAACGAGCTGGGCGCAGGTTGTTCCTGGCTGGCAGCGGCGACCTCTTACAGCACCAACAATCTGCCGATGATCCCGTTCTACATCTATTACTCGATGTTCGGCTTCCAGCGTATTGGCGATCTGTGCTGGGCGGCTGGCGACCAGCAAGCGCGTGGCTTCCTGATCGGCGGTACTTCCGGTCGTACCACCCTGAACGGAGAAGGTCTGCAGCATGAAGATGGTCACAGCCACATTCAGTCGCTGACTATTCCGAACTGTATCTCTTACGACCCGGCTTACGCTTACGAAGTTGCTGTCATTATGCATGACGGTCTGGAGCGTATGTACGGTGAAAAACAAGAGAACGTTTACTACTACATCACCACGCTGAACGAAAACTACCACATGCCGGCAATGCCGGAAGGTGCTGAGGAAGGTATCCGTAAAGGTATCTACAAACTCGAAACCATTGAAGGTAGCAAAGGTAAAGTTCAGCTGCTGGGCTCCGGTTCTATCCTGCGTCACGTCCGTGAAGCGGCAGAGATCCTGGCGAAAGATTACGGCGTAGGTTCTGACGTTTATAGCGTGACCTCCTTCACCGAGCTGGCGCGTGATGGTCAGGATTGTGAACGCTGGAACATGCTTCATCCGCTGGAAACTCCGCGCGTTCCGTATATCGCTCAGGTGATGAACGACGCTCCGGCAGTGGCATCTACCGACTATATGAAACTGTTCGCTGAGCAGGTCCGTACTTACGTACCGGCTGACGACTACCGCGTACTGGGTACTGATGGCTTCGGTCGTTCCGACAGCCGTGAGAACCTGCGTCACCACTTCGAAGTTGATGCTTCTTATGTCGTGGTTGCGGCGCTGGGCGAACTGGCTAAACGTGGCGAAATCGATAAGAAAGTGGTTGCTGACGCAATCGCCAAATTCAACATCGATGCAGATAAAGTTAACCCGCGTCTGGCGTAAGAGGTAAAAGAATAATGGCTATCGAAATCAAAGTACCGGACATCGGGGCTGATGAAGTTGAAATCACCGAGATCCTGGTCAAAGTGGGCGACAAAGTTGAAGCCGAACAGTCGCTGATCACCGTAGAAGGCGACAAAGCCTCTATGGAAGTTCCGTCTCCGCAGGCGGGTATCGTTAAAGAGATCAAAGTCTCTGTTGGCGATAAAACCCAGACCGGCGCACTGATTATGATTTTCGATTCCGCCGACGGTGCAGCAGACGCTGCACCTGCTCAGGCAGAAGAGAAGAAAGAAGCAGCTCCGGCAGCAGCACCCGCGGCTGCGGCGGCAAAAGACGTTAACGTTCCGGATATCGGCAGCGACGAAGTTGAAGTGACCGAAATCCTGGTGAAAGTTGGCGATAAAGTTGAAGCTGAACAGTCGCTGATCACCGTAGAAGGCGATAAAGCTTCTATGGAAGTTCCGGCTCCGTTTGCTGGCACCGTGAAAGAGATCAAAGTGAACGTGGGTGACAAAGTGTCTACCGGCTCGCTGATTATGGTCTTCGAAGTCGCGGGTGAAGCAGGCGCGGCAGCTCCGGCGGCTAAACAGGAAGCGGCTCCGGCAGCGGCCCCTGCACCAGCAGCTGGCGTGAAAGAAGTTAACGTTCCGGATATCGGCGGTGACGAAGTTGAAGTGACTGAAGTGATGGTGAAAGTGGGCGACAAAGTTGCCGCTGAACAGTCACTGATCACCGTAGAAGGCGACAAAGCTTCTATGGAAGTTCCGGCGCCGTTTGCAGGCGTCGTGAAGGAACTGAAAGTCAACGTTGGCGATAAAGTGAAAACTGGCTCGCTGATTATGATCTTCGAAGTTGAAGGCGCAGCGCCTGCGGCAGCTCCTGCGAAACAGGAAGCGGCAGCGCCGGCACCGGCAGCAAAAGCTGAAGCCCCGGCAGCAGCACCAGCTGCGAAAGCGGAAGGCAAATCTGAATTTGCTGAAAACGACGCTTATGTTCACGCGACTCCGCTGATCCGCCGTCTGGCACGCGAGTTTGGTGTTAACCTAGCGAAAGTGAAGGGCACTGGCCGTAAAGGTCGTATCCTGCGCGAAGACGTTCAGGCTTACGTGAAAGAAGCTATCAAACGTGCAGAAGCAGCTCCGGCGGCGACTGGCGGCGGTATCCCAGGCATGCTGCCGTGGCCGAAGGTGGACTTCAGCAAGTTTGGTGAAATCGAAGAAGTGGAACTGGGCCGTATCCAGAAAATTTCTGGTGCTAACCTGAGCCGTAACTGGGTGATGATCCCGCATGTTACCCACTTCGACAAAACCGATATCACCGAGCTGGAAGCGTTCCGTAAACAGCAGAACGAAGAAGCGGCGAAACGTAAGCTGGATGTGAAGATCACCCCGGTTGTCTTCATCATGAAAGCCGTTGCTGCAGCTCTTGAGCAGATGCCTCGCTTCAATAGTTCGCTGTCGGAAGACGGTCAGCGTCTGACCCTGAAGAAATACATCAACATCGGTGTGGCGGTGGATACCCCGAACGGTCTGGTTGTTCCGGTATTCAAAGACGTCAACAAGAAAGGCATCATCGAGCTGTCTCGCGAGCTGATGACTATTTCTAAGAAAGCGCGTGACGGTAAGCTGACTGCGGGCGAAATGCAGGGCGGTTGCTTCACCATCTCCAGCATCGGCGGCCTGGGTACTACCCACTTCGCGCCGATTGTGAACGCGCCGGAAGTGGCTATCCTCGGCGTTTCCAAGTCCGCGATGGAGCCGGTGTGGAATGGTAAAGAGTTCGTGCCGCGTCTGATGCTGCCGATTTCTCTCTCCTTCGACCACCGCGTGATCGACGGTGCTGATGGTGCCCGTTTCATTACCATCATTAACAACACGCTGTCTGACATTCGCCGTCTGGTGATGTAAGTAAAAGAGCCGGCCCAACGGCCGGCTTTTTTCTGGTAATCTCATGAATGTATTGAGGTTATTAGCGAATAGACAAATCGGTTGCCGTTTGTTGTTTAAAAATTGTTAACAATTTTATAAAATACCGACGGATAGAACGACCCGGTGGTGGTTAGGGTATTACTTCACATACCCTATGGATTTCTGGGTGCAGCAAGGTAGCAAGCGCCAGAATCCCCAGGGGCTTACATAAGTAAGTGACTGGGGTGAGGGCGTGAAGCTAACGCCGCTGCGGCCTGAAAGACGACGGGTATGACCGCCGGAGATAAATATATAGAGGTCATGATGAGTACTGAAATCAAAACTCAGGTCGTGGTACTTGGGGCAGGCCCCGCAGGTTACTCCGCTGCCTTCCGTTGCGCTGATTTAGGTCTGGAAACCGTAATCGTAGAACGTTACAACACCCTTGGCGGTGTTTGCCTGAACGTCGGCTGTATCCCTTCTAAAGCACTGCTGCACGTAGCAAAAGTTATCGAAGAAGCCAAAGCGCTGGCTGAACACGGTATCGTCTTCGGCGAACCGAAAACCGATATTGACAAGATTCGTACCTGGAAAGAGAAAGTGATCAATCAGCTGACCGGTGGTCTGGCTGGTATGGCGAAAGGCCGCAAAGTCAAAGTGGTCAACGGTCTGGGTAAATTTACCGGGGCTAACACCCTGGAAGTTGAAGGTGAGAACGGTAAAACCGTGATCAACTTCGACAACGCGATCATTGCAGCGGGTTCTCGCCCGATCCAACTGCCGTTTATTCCGCATGAAGATCCGCGTATCTGGGACTCCACTGACGCGCTGGAACTGAAAGAAGTACCAGAACGCCTGCTGGTAATGGGTGGCGGTATCATCGGTCTGGAAATGGGCACCGTATACCACGCGCTGGGTTCACAGATTGACGTGGTTGAAATGTTCGACCAGGTTATCCCGGCAGCTGACAAAGACATCGTTAAAGTCTTCACCAAGCGTATCAGCAAGAAATTCAACCTGATGTTGGAAACCAAAGTTACCGCCGTTGAAGCGAAAGAAGACGGTATTTATGTGACGATGGAAGGCAAAAAAGCACCCGCTGAACCGCAGCGTTACGACGCCGTGCTGGTAGCAATTGGTCGTGTGCCGAACGGTAAAAACCTCGACGCAGGCAAAGCTGGCGTGGAAGTGGACGACCGTGGTTTCATCCGCGTTGACAAACAGCTGCGTACCAACGTACCGCACATCTTTGCTATCGGCGATATCGTTGGTCAGCCGATGCTGGCACACAAAGGTGTTCACGAAGGTCACGTTGCCGCTGAAGTTATCGCCGGTAAAAAACACTACTTCGATCCGAAAGTTATCCCGTCTATCGCCTATACCGAACCAGAAGTTGCATGGGTAGGTCTGACTGAGAAAGAAGCGAAAGAGAAAGGCATCAGCTATGAAACCGCCACCTTCCCGTGGGCTGCTTCTGGTCGTGCTATCGCTTCCGACTGCGCAGACGGTATGACCAAGCTGATTTTCGACAAAGAATCTCACCGTGTGATCGGTGGTGCGATTGTCGGTACCAACGGCGGCGAGCTGCTGGGTGAAATCGGCTTGGCAATCGAAATGGGTTGTGACGCTGAAGACATCGCGCTGACCATCCATGCGCACCCGACTCTGCACGAGTCTGTGGGCCTGGCGGCAGAAGTGTTCGAAGGTAGCATTACCGACCTGCCGAACCCGAAAGCGAAGAAGAAGTAATTTTTCGTTTGCCGGAACATCCGGCAATTAAAAAAGCGGCTAACCACGCCGCTTTTTTTACGTCTGTAATTTACCTTTCCAGTCGCCTTGCTCCGCGCTCAGAGAGACGTTCGCGTACTGCTGACCGTTGATCGTTATTCAATCTGGCAGTACGGTTACTGTCGTTTAGACGTTGTGGGCGGCTCTCCTGAACTCTCTCCCGAAAAACCTGACGTTGTTCAGGTGATGCTGATTGAACACGCTGGCGGGCGTTATCACGTTGCTGTTGGTTCAGTGGGCGCTGCTGTACTTTTTCCTTAAACACCTGGCGCTGCTCAGGCGAGGCTGACTGAATACGCTCACGCGCTGCGTCTCTTCGCTGCTGGATCTGTGGGTTAGTCTGCATTTTCTCGCGGACTGCCTGGCGCTGCTCAGGCGAGGCGGGCTGAATGCGCTCACGCGCTGCCTCTCTTCGCTGCTGGATCTGCGGGTTAGTCTGCATTCTCTCGCGAACTGCCTGGCGCTGCTCAGGAGAAGCTGACTGATAACGCTGACGAGCGGCGTCCTTTTGTTGCTGGGTCAGGGGTTGGCGACGGCTGAAGTCGCGGAAGTCGTCATAGCTCCCATAGTGTTCAGCTTCATTAAACCGCTGTGCCGCTGCCTGACGTTGGGTATCTCGTGTAATGACGGGGGCGGCGTGTGTTCGTTGCTGAAACTGACTTGCTGCCGCCTGACGCTGGCTGTCGCGTGTTGGAGCAGGTAGCTGCGTGGCACTCATTCCGCCGTTGACATCGGTTTGATGAAACCGCTTTGCCATATCCTGATCATGATAGGGCACACCATTACGGTAGTTTGGATTGTGCCGCCATGCCATATTCTTATCAGTAAGATGCTCACCGGTGATACGGTTGAAATTGTTGACGTCGATATTGATGTTGTCGCCGTTGTGTTGCCAGCCATTACCGTCACGATGACCGCCATCGTGGTGATGATAATCATCATCGTCATGATGATGATGGTCATGATCGTCGTCATCCCAGTCGATGCTGCTGAATAGTGCGTACGTGGTAGCAACACCCATGCTATAGCCGAATCCGCGCACAAAGCTGTCAATAAACGGTTCTCCGGCTGGTGGTGGCAGATAAACCGGCGGATACGCAGTATTGGCCCAGTTCCCGTAAACCACGGTTGGGTTGTAGTTGGGAATATAGACCACATCAGGATTGGCGGGCTCAATGGAAATGACGGTTGTTGCAGGCTCTGTAATGACGGGGCTGGCAGTTAAAACGGTATTGGATGGTATGACGGGTGCCGTGACTGTCTGTTTTACCGGTACAGCTTTCTTCGTTGTGGTAATAACTTTTTGTTCGTTTGATGACTTCAGCGAACCGGTTTGTTGCGCCAGTTGCCGCAATCGCTGTACCGAGTCCATCACGTCCTGCGGCTGCGCCAGAAAAGCATCGCCCAGGTTTTGCACCCATTGCGGGTTTTCGCCCATCAATGCCATCAATTGTGGAAAGGCCACCAGTGATTTAACGCTGGCGTCCCACGGCTGGTCAGATACCGCCTGAATAGCAGCATCGCCTTGTTTAAGTGGATTATCGTGCGACCATTGCACTGCTTGAGCAACGTTTGCCGGATAGGTTGATGCCATCAGCACCTGCGAAAGTAGGGCGTCGGGATACAGCGCGACGGGCGCGACCCATTGATCTATTTGTGCAGTGCTGAATGCGGATTTAACGACGGCGGGTGTTACGGGAGGCGCGGAAACCGTTGCAGGAAGCGTAACCGCGGCAGCGTCAGACACAGCCAGTTGTGTCGATTGCGTTTCCACAGCCGCTTCCACTGTGCGGCTTTTTATATATAGCCCGGCAGAGGCGGCACAAAGCCCGGCACTGCAAATTAGTGCCAGCACATGGGGTTTAAACGGCAAAGTCATTTTCATAATTCGGATCTCAAGGAAATCGCAATGGTCGGCGAACTGCCACCCGCAGGTGCTGTTAATCCGAGTATAAAGAGGCGGTAGTTTAAATTTTGACTAATCTTGGGATTCGTTGAGAAAGGTGATTATCACCATGCGAATTAACGAAGTTTTTACGTAGGGAAACAATCTCTAGACCATCCTTAACGATTCAGCCACTTTTTTATGTTGCTTTTTTGTAAACAGATTAACACGTCGTCAAAATCCTGCTATTCTGCCCGTTGCGGTACTGGGCATTTACCCTACAAACTGCTGTCTCACAGGAGCGTGAAGAGAATCGCCTGCCGCACTATGACAATGAGAGCGAGGAGAACCGTCGTGCTAGAAGAATACCGTAAGCACGTAGCTGAGCGTGCCGCTGAGGGGATTGCGCCCAAACCCCTGGATGCAAACCAAATGGCCGCACTTGTAGAGCTGCTGAAAAACCCGCCCGCGGGCGAAGAAGAATTCCTGTTAGATCTGTTAACCAACCGTGTTCCCCCTGGCGTCGATGAAGCCGCCTATGTCAAAGCAGGCTTCCTGGCTGCTATCGCGAAAGGCGAAGCCAAATCCCCTCTGCTGACTCCGGAAAAAGCCATCGAACTGCTGGGCACCATGCAGGGTGGTTACAACATTCATCCGCTGATCGACGCGCTGGATGATGCCAAACTGGCACCGATCGCTGCCAAAGCACTTTCTCACACACTGCTGATATTCGATAACTTCTATGACGTAGAAGAGAAAGCGAAAGCAGGCAACGAATATGCGAAGCAGGTAATGCAGTCCTGGGCGGATGCCGAATGGTTTCTGAATCGCCCGGCGCTGGCTGAAAAACTGACCGTTACCGTCTTCAAAGTCACTGGCGAAACCAACACCGATGACCTTTCTCCGGCACCGGATGCGTGGTCGCGCCCGGATATCCCACTGCACGCGCTGGCGATGCTGAAAAACGCCCGTGAAGGTATTGAGCCAGACCAGCCAGGTGTTGTTGGCCCGATCAAACAGATTGAAGCTCTGCAACAGAAAGGTTTCCCGCTGGCGTACGTCGGTGACGTTGTGGGTACGGGTTCATCGCGTAAATCCGCCACGAACTCCGTTCTGTGGTTTATGGGCGATGATATTCCACATGTGCCGAACAAACGCGGCGGTGGTTTGTGCCTCGGCGGTAAAATTGCACCCATCTTCTTTAACACGATGGAAGACGCGGGTGCACTGCCAATCGAAGTCGACGTCTCTAACCTGAACATGGGCGACGTGATTGACGTTTACCCGTACAAAGGTGAAGTGCGTAACCACGAAACAGGCGAACTGCTGGCGACCTTCGAACTGAAAACCGACGTGCTGATTGATGAAGTGCGTGCTGGCGGCCGTATCCCGCTGATTATCGGGCGTGGCCTGACCACCAAAGCGCGTGAAGCACTTGGTCTGCCGCACAGTGATGTGTTCCGTCAGGCGAAAGATGTCGCTGAGAGCGATCGCGGCTTCTCGCTGGCGCAGAAAATGGTAGGCCGTGCCTGTGGCGTGAAAGGCATTCGTCCGGGCGCGTACTGCGAACCGAAAATGACTTCTGTAGGTTCACAGGACACTACCGGCCCGATGACCCGTGATGAACTGAAAGACCTGGCGTGCCTGGGCTTCTCGGCTGACCTGGTGATGCAGTCTTTCTGCCACACCGCGGCGTATCCG
This sequence comes from Shigella sp. FC1661, assembly GCF_001712525.1. Taxonomy (NCBI): domain Bacteria; kingdom Pseudomonadati; phylum Pseudomonadota; class Gammaproteobacteria; order Enterobacterales; family Enterobacteriaceae; genus Shigella; species Shigella sp. FC1661. Next base: position 17,188 of record NZ_MDGW01000177.1, on the reverse strand, counting down.
AAGCCAGTTGACGTGAACACGCACCACACGCTGCCGGACTTCATTATGAACCGTGGCGGTGTGTCGCTGCGTCCGGGTGACGGCGTAATCCACTCCTGGCTGAACCGTATGCTGCTGCCGGATACCGTCGGTACCGGAGGTGACTCCCATACCCGTTTCCCGATCGGTATCTCTTTCCCGGCGGGTTCTGGTCTGGTGGCATTTGCAGCCGCAACAGGCGTAATGCCGCTGGATATGCCGGAATCCGTTCTGGTGCGCTTCAAAGGCAAAATGCAGCCGGGCATCACCCTGCGCGATCTGGTACACGCCATTCCGCTGTATGCCATCAAACAAGGTCTGCTGACCGTTGAGAAGAAAGGCAAGAAAAACATCTTCTCTGGCCGCATTCTGGAAATTGAAGGTCTGCCGGATCTGAAAGTTGAGCAGGCCTTTGAGCTTACCGATGCGTCCGCTGAGCGTTCTGCCGCTGGTTGTACTATCAAGCTGAACAAAGAACCAATCATCGAATACCTTAACTCTAATATCGTCCTGCTGAAGTGGATGATCGCGGAAGGTTACGGCGATCGTCGTACCCTGGAACGTCGTATTCAGGGCATGGAAAAATGGCTGGCGAATCCTGAGCTGCTGGAAGCCGATGCAGATGCGGAATACGCGGCAGTGATTGACATCGATCTGGCGGATATTAAAGAGCCAATCCTGTGTGCTCCGAACGACCCGGATGACGCGCGTCCGCTGTCTGCGGTACAGGGCGAGAAGATCGACGAAGTATTTATCGGTTCTTGCATGACTAACATCGGTCACTTCCGTGCTGCGGGTAAACTGCTGGATGCGCATAAAGGCCAGTTGCCGACCCGCCTGTGGGTGGCACCGCCAACCCGTATGGACGCCGCACAGTTGACTGAAGAAGGCTACTACAGCGTCTTCGGTAAGAGCGGGGCTCGTATCGAGATCCCGGGCTGTTCTCTGTGTATGGGTAACCAGGCGCGTGTAGCAGACGGTGCGACGGTGGTTTCCACCTCTACCCGTAACTTCCCGAACCGTCTGGGGACTGGCGCGAATGTCTTCCTGGCTTCTGCAGAACTGGCGGCTGTTGCGGCGCTGATTGGCAAACTGCCGACGCCGGAAGAGTACCAGACCTACGTTGCGCAAGTAGATAAAACTGCCGTTGATACTTATCGTTATCTGAACTTCAACCAACTTTCTCAGTACACCGAAAAAGCCGATGGGGTGATTTTCCAGACTGCGGTGTAATAAGTAAGCGCACGCGCTGCGCATAAACGACACAATGCCCGGTGAATGAGATTCCCGGGCATTTTTTATTTCTAAACCATCGCCGTTCCGCTGTTTTTCTCCGGTAAGGCTGCGATAATTACATCAATGGCGCAATGCGATTTCGGCGCATTGCCGGGAGCAGAGGAACACACTATGGATTACGAATTTCTGCGCGATATTACCGGAGTGGTAAAGGTGCGTATGTCCATGGGGCATGAAGTGGTCGGGCACTGGTTTGATGAAGAGGTGAAAGAAAACCTGGCCTTGCTTGATGAAGTGGAACAAGCAGCGCACGCACTGAAAGGTAGCGAACGGTCCTGGCAACGGGCAGGGCATGAATACACCCTGTGGATGGACGGTGAAGAGGTGATGGTCGCGCCAATCAACTGGAATTCGCTGGCGATGAAATGGAAGAGGGGATGAACTACTACGACGAAGAAAGCCTGTCGCTATGCGGCGTTGAGGATTTTCTGCAGGTCGTGGCGGCTTACCGCAATTTCGTGCAGCAGAAGTAAATAAATCTGGCGGAGCCTGGAGCTCCGCCAGAGCCGTTAAACAGCTGGCATATTGCGCCCGTAATAAATCTCGCGCATTTCTTTCCACAGCGCAGCGGTAATTTCCTGGCGCTCGCTGTCGGTTAAATCTTCCGGTTTGGTGTGGAACATGTAGTGCTTAAGGTCGAACTCTTTAAGCAACATCTTGGTATGGAAGATATTTTCCTGATAGACGTTTACATCCACCATGTCATACAGCGCCTTCATATCGTCAGACATAAAGTTCTGAATCGAATTAATCTCATGGTCGATAAAGTGCTTCATACCGTTAATGTCGCGGGTAAAACCGCGCACGCGATAATCAATGGTTACGATATCGGACTCAAGCTGGTGGATCAGGTAATTCAGCGCCTTCAGCGGAGAAATCACGCCGCAGGTAGAGACTTCAATATCGGCGCGGAAGGTACATAAACCACCTTCAGGATGGCTTTCCGGGTAGGTATGTACGCAAATATGACTTTTATCGAGATGGGCAACGACCGTTTCTGGCAGTGGGCCGGGGTGTTCTGTTTTGTCGATGAGTTTCGGGTCAACCGGTTCTTCACTCACCAGAATAGTGACGCTGGCACCCTGTGGTTCGTAATCCTGGCGGGCGATGTTAAGAATATTGGCCCCGATAATGGAACAGGTTTCTGACAGGATTTCGGTCAGACGGTTGGCATTATAGAGTTCATCGATATAAGCAATATAACCGTCGCGCTCTTCGGCAGTTTTGGCGTAGCAGATATCGTAAATACAAAAACTCAGACTTTTGGTCAGATTATTAAAGCCATGCAGTTTCAGTTTTTTCAATTTCTTATCTTCTCCTTAGGACGGCTGTGAAGCCAGTGCATCTTGCAGATACTGAGGTAAGGCAAAAGCTGCCGTATGGATTGCCGGATTGTAATAACGGCATTTCAGGCCAGAAGCGAGAAAACGCGCCTGAATAATTTCGGTTGAGAGATGGCGTAAGGCGTCGTTATCTGTCGCCCATGCAAAAGTCATGATACCGCCGTAATAGGTCGGGATCGCCGTCTGATAAAAGCCAACGTCGCTGAAGTAATGGCTGAGTTTGCGATGGCTGTCGATGGCTTCTTCCTGCTGTAAAAAGCAGACGCCGTTTTGTGCGACGAAGATACCGCTAGGATTCAGGCAACGTTTGCAGCCTTCATAAAATGCTGAGGTGAACAGACTTTCGCCGGGACCGATAGGATCGGTGCAGTCGGAGATAATGACATCAAAGGTCTGGCTGGTTTGATTAACGAAATTGACGCCATCGTCGATCACCAGCTTAAAGCGCGGATCGTCGTAGCTACCGGCGTTATGGTTGGGCAGATACTGACGGCAGAACGACACGACACCCGCATCGATTTCCACCATCGTGATTGACTCAACGTTTTTATGTCGGGTTACTTCACGCAGCATGGCACCGTCGCCGCCGCCGATAATCAGCACATGTTTCGCGTGACCGTGGGCCAGTAGCGGAACATGGGTCATCATCTCATGATAGATAAACTCGTCGCGCTCGGTGGTTTGTACTACGCCATCCAGCGCCATTACGCGACCAAATGCAGCGTTCTCAAAAATGATCAGATCTTGGTGATCGGTCTTTTCATGATACAGAACGTTATCTACCGCAAAGTACTGCCCAAACTGGTCGTGTAGCGTTTCATGCCACTGTTTTTTTTCGGCCATGGGTTGATACCTCCTTTGTTAACACCCGTAAAAAAAGGGCGCAACATAATAGCTAACATTGACCGCGGATGCACGGTCAATATTTCTACAAAAAGGTATCAGGGATTATTTGACGTAGGCAAGCAGGCTTAAGGAATCGCGGGCCAGGGCTTTGCACTTTTTAGCGACGGGAATGCCAATGCCGCTGAGATCGCGGTAGCTGTCTTCACCGAGGGCTTTCATGTCGAAGGTGTCGTAATTACTGAGATCCCACTGGTTTTGCTGGGCGAAAAAGACCAGTGCGCGACGAATTTGCCCGTTAGGTAAGTTCTGGTAACCACAATCGTTCTTCAGAAAGACAAAAACTGCCGTTAAATCGGCCATATCTTCGGCTTCAGACTCGCTGAGCGCGTAACTGTTTGCGCAAACGGCCATCAGGCTGCCGAATAACACTGTTCTGAAAAACGTCTTCATTGCTTCTACCAGGGGCTTAAAGAAGATAAACGTTAGCACACTGCGAGCGAGGCGACGACCATTATTGTCGATTAAATTGTGTCTGCGGCTTGACCTTCCCGTAAGGGGAAGGACTATGCTCAACGTTTGATTTTGTTTCGCCTGCTTAAGAATAAGGAAATAACTATGCAACGTCGTGATTTCTTAAAATATTCCGTCGCGCTGGGTGTGGCTTCAGCCTTGCCGCTGTGGAGCCGCGCAGTCTTTGCGGCGGAACGCCCAACGTTACCGATCCCTGATTTGCTCACGACCGATGCCCGTAATCGCATTCAGTTAACTATTGGCGCAGGTCAGTCTACCTTTGGCGAGAAAACTGCAACTACCTGGGGCTATAACGGCAATCTGCTGGGGCCGGCGGTGAAATTACAGCGCGGCAAAGCGGTAACGGTTGATATCTATAACCAACTGACGGAAGAGACGACGTTGCACTGGCACGGGCTGGAAGTACCGGGTGAAGTCGACGGCGGCCCGCAGGGAATTATTCCGCCAGGTGGCAAGCGCTCGGTGACGTTGAACGTTGATCAACCTGCCGCTACTTGCTGGTTCCATCCACATCAACATGGCAAGACTGGGCGACAGGTGGCGATGGGGTTGGCTGGGCTGGTGGTAATTGAAGATGACGAGATCCTGAAATTAATGCTGCCAAAACAGTGGGGTATCGATGATGTTCCGGTGATTGTTCAGGATAAAAAATTTAACGCTGATGGGCAGATTGATTATCAACTGGATGTGATGACCGCCGCCGTGGGCTGGTTTGGCGATACGCTGCTGACCAACGGTGCAATCTACCCACAACACGCTGCCCCGCGTGGTTGGCTGCGCCTGCGTTTGCTCAATGGCTGTAATGCCCGCTCGCTCAATTTCGCCACCAGCGACAATCGCCCGCTGTATGTGATTGCCAGCGACGGTGGTCTGCTACCTGAACCGGTGAAGGTGAGCGAGCTGCCGGTGCTGATGGGCGAGCGTTTTGAAGTGCTGGTGGAGGTTAACGACAACAAACCCTTTGACCTGGTGACGCTACCGGTCAGCCAGATGGGGATGGCGATTGCGCCGTTTGACAAGCCGCATCCGGTAATGCGGATTCAGCCGATTGCTATTAGTGCCTCCGGTGCTTTGCCAGACACATTAAGTAGCCTGCCTGCGTTACCTTCGCTGGAAGGGCTGACGGTACGCAAGCTGCAACTTTCTATGGACCCGATGCTCGATATGATGGGTATGCAGATGCTAATGGAGAAATATGGCGATCAGGCGATGGCCGGAATGGATCACAGCCAGATGATGGGCCATATGGGGCACGGTAATATGAATCATATGAACCACGGCGGGAAGTTCGATTTCCACCATGCCAATAAAATCAACGGTCAGGCGTTTGATATGAATAAGCCGATGTTTGCGGCGGCGAAAGGGCAGTACGAACGTTGGGTTATCTCTGGCGTGGGCGACATGATGCTGCATCCGTTCCATATTCACGGCACGCAGTTCCGTATCTTGTCAGAAAATGGCAAACCGCCAGCGGCTCATCGCGCGGGCTGGAAAGATACCGTTAAGGTAGAAGGCAATGTCAGTGAAGTGCTGGTGAAGTTTAATCACGACGCACCGAAAGAACATGCTTATATGGCGCACTGCCATCTGCTGGAGCATGAAGATACGGGGATGATGTTAGGGTTTACGGTATAAAAAGACCGTATTCGGAAATATGCCCGGATCTCTCCGGGCATTATGGTTATTTCACATCATCCGGCAGGGCATAAGCCACAATATAGTCGCCCATCTTCGTACCAAATTAACCGTGACCGCCTGCGGAGATCACCACATACTGCTTACCATTCACTTCATAGGTCATTGGCGTCGCCTGACCACCCGCTGGTAAACGACCCTGCCACAGTTTTTCACCGTTGCTCATGTTGTAAGCGCGCAGGTAGTTATCTGCCGTAGCGGCGATAAACAGCACGTTACCCGCCGTGGAGATTGGCCCGCCCAGCATCGGCATACTGTCCTGCGGCGTACCAATACGTTTCTTCCACACCACTTCATTGGTTTTCAGATCCAGCGCCGAGATATAACCCCATGCTGGCTGTTTACACGGCAGACCAAACGGTGAGAGGAACGGGTTGAGCGTGACACCATACGGTACACCGTACTGTGGCTGAATGCCGGATTCCGTACCCGTGCCTTTGGCATCTTTCGGCTGCTCCATCGGGTTACCCGGACCGCGTGGGATCAGTTTCGAAACAAACGGCAGTGCCATTGGGTTGGCAATTGCCACTTCACGATTTGGATCAACGGAAATCCCGCCCCATTCAAACATTCCCAGGTTACCCGGGAAGACCAGCGTGCCCTGTTCAGATGGCGGCGTGAAAATGCCTTCATAGCGCATCTGGTGGAACATCACGCGGCACACCAGTTGGTCAAACATGGTGGCTCCCCACATATCCGCACCGCTCAAATCTTTCTTCGGACGGAAGCTCAGTTCAGAGAACGGCTGGGTCGGAGTAACGTAATCGCCTTTCGCAGCACCTTGCGGCACCGGTTTTTCCGGGGCCGGAACCACCAGTTCGCCATTGCGACGATCGAGCACAAAAATGTTGCCGGTTTTCGCCGGAGCGTAAATAACCGGCACTTTCTGACCATTAACGGTGATGTCCGCCAGCGTCGGCTGTGCCGGAAGATCCATGTCCCACAGGTCGTGGTGAACGGTCTGGTAGCTCCACGCCAGTTTCCCGGTAGTGGCATTCAGCGCCAGAATCGAGCTGGCATAACGTTCCTGTTCCGGTGTGCGGTTACCGCCCCAGATATCCGGCGTGGTCACGCCCATCGGCAGATAGACCAGATCCAGCGTCGCGTCATAGGCCGCTGGTGCCCAGGAGTTTGGCGAGTTAAAGGTAAAGGTGTGTTCGTCAGACGGGATTGCGTTCGGATCTTTCGCGCCGGGATCAAAAGCCCACAGCAGCTCCCCGGTGTTGACATCAAAACCACGGATCACGCCAGACGTTTCGCGGGTTGAGAAGTTATCGGTAACTGAACCTGCCATCACGATGGTTTTATCGGTGATAATCGGTGGCGAAGTCGGTTCATACAGACCCGGTTTGGTGTCTGGCATATTGCTTTGCAGATTGAGCACGCCTTTATTGGCGAAGGTTTCGCACAGTTTGCCGTTTTCAGCGTTAATCGCAATCAGTCGACCATCATTGACCGGAAGAATGATACGACGCGGGCAATCCGCCATCACTTCCGGCGAAGCCGTTTCTGCTTTGGCTTCATGATAAGAGACGCCACGGCAGGTTACGTGCTGGAAAGACTCGTTAGTTTTCAGCTTAGGATCGTAATGCCATTTCTCTTTGCCGCTGGCGGCATCGAGCGCAAACAGGCGCTGGTGAGCGGTACACAGGTAAAGGGTGTCGCCCACTTTAATCGGCGTCACTTCATTGGTGATTTCGCCCGGATCGTTAGGCTGCTTCACATCGCCAGTACGGAACACCCAGGCTTCTTTCAGATTATGGACGTTATCGGCGTTAATTTGTTTCAGAGGTGAAAAGCGTTGACCTTCCTGATTGCGACCATAGGCAGGCCAGTCCTGATCGGCAACGGGTGAGATAGCTTCCGCAGGTGTGGCATCGGCGCTTAAGGTGCCGTTGATTTCCTGCGGATCGTTAAATCCGGCCCAGGTCAGGATACTACCGCTAATCAGCAGTGCCACCACCAGTGCGGCAACTGCGCCGCTGGCAGGAATGACCAGGCGACGCCAGACAAACGGCAGGATCAGCCAGATGCCGAAGAAGACCAGAATATCGCTGCGCGGAGTCAGCGCCCAGAAGTCGAAACCAACTTCCCAGACGCCCCAAATCATGGTGCCGAGCAGCAGGGCGGCGTATAGCCAAAGCGCGGCACGTTTACTGCGCCACAGCATCCAGGCGACGCCGAGCATCACAAGGCCAGCGATAGGGTAGTACCAGGAGCCGCCAATCGCGACCAGCCAGCCTCCGCCAATGAGTAGATACAGCCCGCAAAGCGCTGCAAAAAGGACTGTTAGCGTGACGAGTAATCGTCGCGAGCCTGTATTGTTAATTGCCATAAAGAGACACCATTTCAATTCATTAATATTTTAGTAGCAATTAATTATAGGTTTTAACATGTGTGATCGTCATCACAATTCGAGCTTTATTAACAGATTCCGCGAATGAATAGTTTTACTGGTATACTGCGTGTCTTGCGCTTTGTTGCGGTGCCAAAACCTGCCCGTGCGAAGTGATTTGTTTTTAAATCATATGGTTAGAGATATGAAACATACTGTAGAAGTAATGATCCCCGAAGCGGAGATTAAAGCGCGTATCGCCGAACTGGGTCGTCAGATTACTGAGCGTTACAAAGACAGCGGCAGCGATATGGTGCTGGTGGGTCTGCTGCGTGGCTCATTTATGTTTATGGCGGACCTGTGCCGTGAAGTTCAGGTATCTCATGAAGTCGACTTTATGACCGCCTCCAGCTACGGTAGCGGCATGTCCACCACCCGTGATGTGAAAATCCTCAAAGATCTGGATGAAGATATCCGTGGCAAGGACGTGCTGATTGTTGAAGATATCATCGACTCGGGGAATACACTGTCGAAAGTGCGTGAGATCTTAAGCCTGCGCGAACCGAAGTCGCTGGCGATTTGTACGCTGCTGGATAAACCGTCCCGTCGTGAAGTGAACGTCCCGGTAGAATTTATCGGTTTCTCGATCCCGGATGAGTTTGTGGTGGGTTACGGCATTGATTACGCACAGCGTTACCGTCATCTGCCGTATATCGGCAAAGTGATTCTGCTGGACGAGTAAGTGTGAAGTTGCCGGATGTGTTGCATCCGGCATGGCATTTTTATTTGTGGTTGGCGTGTTTCAGCTTGAGGTTGGAAATCCCGTGACGGTAACGTTGCTCAAGGGTTTCGCGGTTGGTGGCAGTAACATCCAGATCACGCAGCAAGCCGTCGTGAATGCCATAGGCCCAGCCGTGAATGGTAACTTTCTGCCCGCGTTTCCACGCTGATTGCATAATGGTGGAGTGGCCTAGGTTATACACCTGTTCCATGACGTTCAGTTCACACAAGGTATCCAGACGGCGCTCTTGCGGCATTTCGCCGAGCAATGAGCTATGTTTGAACCAGATATCGCGGATATGCAGCAGCCAGTTGTTGATAAGCCCCAGTTCCGGGTTTTCAACTGCGGCTTGTACGCCGCCGCAACCGTAGTGGCCACAGATAATAATGTGTTCAACTTCTAGTACATCCACTGCATACTGAACCACGGAAAGGCAGTTCAGGTCGGTGTGAATGACCAGGTTAGCAACATTACGGTGAACAAAGAGTTCGCCCGGCTCAAGACCGGTTAAACGTTCTGCAGGAACGCGACTGTCGGAACATCCAATCCATAGAAAGTGCGGTTTTTGCGCTTGTGCCAGTTTCTCAAAAAACCCGGGATCCTCTTCCACCAGCATTTTTGACCATAGTGCATTGTTGCTGATGAGTGTATCTATGTCTTTCATGGAGGTTAACGACCTGTAACCAAATAATTACGTTTGGCTAATATAGGGCAACTCCGGGACGATTTAAACCACAGATAAAGTGTAAGAACGTAAGGTAAGTAAAAATTTATGACCATTGCACTGGAACTTCAACAGCTTAAAAAAACCTATCTAGGCGGCGTTCAGGCGCTTCGTGGAATAGATTTGCAGGTCGAAGCGGGTGATTTTTATGCGCTTCTCGGGCCGAACGGGGCCGGGAAATCGACCACTATCGGTATTATCAGCTCTCTGGTAAATAAAACCTCCGGGCGGGTCAGCGTATTTGGTTACGATCTCGAGAAGGATGTCGTGAACGCTAAACGTCAGTTGGGACTGGTGCCGCAGGAATTTAACTTCAACCCGTTTGAAACCGTGCAGCAAATTGTGGTGAATCAGGCAGGGTACTACGGCGTGGAGCGCAAAGAAGCGTACATCCGCAGCGAAAAATATCTCAAACAACTCGATTTATGGGGAAAACGCAACGAACGTGCGCGTATGTTATCTGGCGGGATGAAGCGCCGTTTAATGATTGCCCGTGCGTTAATGCATGAACCTAAACTACTGATTCTCGACGAACCGACCGCAGGCGTGGATATTGAACTTCGCCGCTCAATGTGGGGCTTTTTGAAGGATTTAAACGACAAAGGCACCACCATCATTCTCACTACACACTACCTGGAAGAAGCAGAAATGCTGTGCCGCAATATCGGCATTATTCAACACGGTGAGCTGGTGGAAAATACCTCGATGAAGGCGCTGCTGGCGAAGCTGAAATCGGAAACCTTTATTCTCGATCTCGCACCGAAAAGCCCGTTACCGAAGCTCGATGGCTATCAGTATCGACTGGTCGATACCGCGACGCTGGAAGTTGAAGTGCTGCGTGAGCAGGGGATCAACAGCGTATTTACGCAGTTAAGTGAGCAGGGCATTCAGGTATTAAGTATGCGTAACAAAGCTAACCGTCTGGAAGAGCTGTTTGTTTCACTGGTTAATGAAAAACAAGGAGATCGCGCATGATGCATCTTTACTGGGTGGCGCTAAAAAGCATCTGGGCGAAAGAGATCCATCGCTTTATGCGTATCTGGGTGCAGACGCTGGTGCCGCCAGTCATCACCATGACCCTTTACTTTATTATCTTCGGTAACCTGATAGGTTCGCGTATTGGCGATATGCATGGCTTCAGCTATATGCAGTTCATCGTACCGGGGCTGATCATGATGTCGGTGATCACCAATGCCTACGCTAACGTCGCGTCATCATTTTTTGGTGCCAAGTTCCAGCGTAATATTGAAGAGCTGCTGGTAGCGCCGGTTCCGACTCACGTCATTATTGCCGGATATGTCGGCGGTGGCGTGGCGCGTGGTCTGTTTGTTGGCATTCTGGTGACGGCAATTTCACTGTTTTTTGTGCCGTTTCAGGTGCATTCGTGGGTATTCGTTGCCTTAACCCTGGTGCTCACGGCGGTGCTATTCTCCCTTGCGGGTTTGCTGAACGGCGTGTTTGCCAAAACGTTCGATGACATCAGCCTGGTGCCAACCTTTGTGTTAACGCCACTCACGTATTTGGGCGGGGTGTTTTACTCCCTGACTTTGTTGCCGCCGTTCTGGCAAGGGCTGTCGCACCTGAACCCAATCGTTTATATGATCAGTGGTTTCCGCTACGGCTTCCTCGGTATAAATGATGTGCCGCTGGCCACTACCTTTGGCGTACTGGTGGTCTTTATTGTGGTGTTTTATTTGATCTGTTGGTCGCTGATCCAACGTGGACGTGGTTTGCGTAGCTAAGGCTATTTCCTCTCCTCTGGATTCGGGGGAGAGGAGTTTTGACGGCTATCACCCTTTATCAACAATGGTCAGGATAGACTGATTTTCGGCTAAGGAGGAAGGCGATGTTAGGTTGGGTAATTACCTGTCACGATGACCGGGCGCAAGAGATACTGGATGCGCTGGAGAAAAAACATGGGGCACTTCTTCAGTGCCGGGCCGTGAATTTCTGGCGCGGATTAAGCTCTAATATGCTCAGCCGCATGATGTGCGATGCTCTGCATGAAGCGGACTCTGGTGAGGGTGTCATCTTCTTAACCGATATAGCCGGAGCGCCACCGTACCGCGTGGCTTCATTATTAAGCCATAAACACTCCCGTTGTGAAGTGATTTCTGGTGTCACGTTACCGTTAATTGAACAGATGATGGCTTGCCGTGAAACCATGACCAGTTCAGAGTTTCGCGAGCGTATTGTCGAACTGGGTGCGCCGGAGGTGAGTAGTCTTTGGCACCAACAACAAAAAAATCCGCCTTTTGTCCTCAAACATAATTTGTATGAGTATTAACCCGCGATTCTGATGGCGCTTTTGCTACAATACAAGCGTTGTTTCACCCTCGGTTATTTTTTCATGTATAAACAAGCTGTTATTCATCCTGCTGATGCTGTTTACCGCAAGCGTTAGTGCCGCGTTACCTGCCCGTTATATGCAAACCATCGAAAATGCTGCGATCTGGGCGCAAATTGGCGACAAGATGGTGACCGTGGGGAATATTCGGGCCGGGCAAATCATTGCCGTGGAGCCCACTGCCGCAAGTTATTACGCATTTAATTTTGGCTTTGGTAAAGGGTTTATCGATAAAGGGCATCTCGAGCCAGTTCAGGGGCGACAAAAAGTTGAAGACGGTTTGGGTGACCTCAACAAGCCGCTGAGTAATCAGAACTTAATTACCTGGAAAGATACGCCGGTCTATAACGCGCCGAGTGCTTTGGGGTACTGGCGGACAATTTGCGCTACCCGATTTTGCATAAACTGAAAGACAGGTTAAATCAAACCTGGTATCAGATCCGTATTGGCGATCGACTGGCCTATATCAGCGCGCTGGATGCCCAACCCGATAATGGCCTGCCGGTGCTAACCTATCACCATATTCTGCGCGATGAAGAAAACACCCGTTTTCGCCATACTTCGACGACCACCTCAGTACGCGCTTTCAATAACCAGATGGCCTGGCTGCGCGACAGGGGATACGCGACACTGAGCATGGTGCAGCTGGAAGGTTACGTGAAGAATAAGATCAATCTCCCTGCGCGAGCGGTGGTGATTACCTTTGATGATGGCCTCAAATCGGTGAGCCGCTATGCGTATCCCGTGTTGAAACAATATGGCATGAAGGCGACGGCGTTTATTGTTACCTCGCGCATCAAACGTCACCCGCAGAAGTGGGACCCAAAATCGCTGCAATTTATGAGCGTTTCTGAACTTAACGAAATTCGCGATGTTTTTGATTTCCAGTTACATACCCATTTTTTGCATCGGGTGGATGGTTATCGCCGCCCCATATTACTGAGCCGTAGTGAACACAATATTCTGTTTGATTTTGCACGTTCACGCCGCGCTCTGGCGCAATTTAATCCGCATGTCTGGTATCTTTCGTATCCGTTTGGCGGATTTAATGACAAAGCCGTGAAGGCAGCAAACGATGCCGGATTTCACCTGGCGGTGACAACCATGAAAGGCAAAGTAAAACCGGGGGATAATCCGTTGTTACTAAAACGACTTTATATCTTAAGAACGGATTCGCTGGAGACGATGTCGCGGCTGGTGAGTAACCAGCCGCAGGGATAACAATCAAGCAACCTGTACCGGAATCGCTTTCGCGGTACGTTTCATTTCATTGTCGCCTTCAAAATAGGCGACGTTGGGTCGCCAGGTGCGAGCTTCTTCATCTGGCATGGTAACGAAGCTGGCGATGATGACAATATCGCCGACACTGGCGCAGTGGGCCGCCGCACCGTTAACAGAAATAATTCTCGAACCGCGTTCTGCCGCGATGGCATAAGTGGAGAAACGCTTGCCGTTGGTGACATTCCAGATATCAATGGCTTCGTTTTCGAGAATACCGGCTGCGTCAAGAAAATCCTGGTCAATGGCGCAAGAACCTTCATAGTGCAGGTCCGCATGAGTCACTTTCACGCGGTGGAGTTTGCCCTGCAGCATCGTGCGAATCATAACTTCTACCTTTCTACCCTGTCGTTAACGAAGCAGGCGATGCCTGCTTTGAGGAAATTCTCACGCAGTATTGCCCGATTTTTGTTTAGTGTCTACTCATCTGACGGCATTTACATCAGCAGTTTGCGTACCGTGCCGAAGCGTGCCATGTAACGGCTGTAACCAATTGAAATTTCTCTGAACGCTGCTCGGTAAATACTAAAGAGGTGGCTGACGATGGCACGCCTTGACTGGATACTGCCTTCACGCAAGACAACACGGAAGGCAGGGAAGATGGATGCACCGAGTACCACACCGCATGATGCAGTGTTTAAACAATTTTTAATGCACGCGGAGACGGCTCGCGACTTTCTGGAGATACATTTGCCAGTGGAATTACGAGAACTTTGTGACCTCAACACGCTTCATTTAGAGTCGGGGAGTTTCATTGAAGAGAGCCTGAAAGGACACAGCACGGACGTGCTCTATTCCGTGCAAATGCAGGGCAATCCCGGTTATCTGCATGTTGTGATTGAACACCAAAGCAAGCCGGATAAGAAAATGGCCTTTCGCATGATGCGTTATTCTATTGCTGCCATGCACCGGCATCTGGAGGCGGATCACGATAAGCTGCCGCTGGTGGTGCCGATACTGTTTTATCAGGGCGAGGCCACACCTTATCCGCTCTCAATGTGCTGGTTTGATATATTTTACTCGCCGGAGCTGGCACGACGCGTCTATAACAGTCCTTTCCCGCTGGTGGATATCACCATCACACCGGATGACGAAATCATGCAACATCGGCGGATTGCGATTCTCGAACTACTGCAAAAACATATTCGCCAGCGCGACTTAATGTTATTGCTGGAGCAACTGGTCACGCTGATTGACGAAGGGTACACTAGCGGAAGTCAGTTAGTTGCCATGCAAAACTATATGCTGCAACGCGGTCATACTGAACAAGCGGATTTGTTTTATGGTGTGCTGAGAGACAGGGAAACGGGAGGGGAGTCTATGATGACGCTGGCGCAGTGGTTTGAAGAGAAAGGGATTGAGAAGGGGATTCAGCAGGGAAGACAGGAGGAAAGGCAAGAATTCGCCCAGCGTTTTCTGAGTAAAGGGATGTCTCGGGAAGACGTTGCAGAGATGACAAATTTATCTCTTGCTGAGATTGATAGGCTGATTAACTAAGTTGTCTGCGTTATGAATAATTGCTTACAGACGCCATCGCCATGACGTGGGGCAAATTAATAATTGGCGCCATCAGCCGTAGCGCCAGTTATACTCGTCATACTTTAAATTGCATGTGCTGTGTCTGCGTTCGCTAACCCCAGTCACTTACTTATGTAAGCTCCTGGGGATTAATGAGAGACATCCATGTCTCTCACCGAAGGCCAGCCTGCGGCTGGGCAAATTCGTTCCTGACGAATTTGTCACTCGCTTGCCACCTTCCTGCAACTTGAATTATTTAGAGTAAAAGCATTACGCCAGTTCGACGATTTTGTTGTCGATCAGGCGGGCATCGCCAAGCCAGGCGGCTACCAGAATTACAGCTCGTTTGCTGGTTTCAGAGACTTCCAGCAACGTGTCGGCATCGCGAATCTGAATATCATCGGCGCGGAAGCCTTTTTCATTCAGTTCTTGCCCTGCAATGGCAATAATTTCATCAAGATCCCGCTCGCCAGCCTGCAATTTGTCGGCAATTGAACTTAAAACTTTGTACAGACCGGGCGCAATTTTGCGTTGTTCCGCCGTCAGATAACCATTACGGGAACTGAGCGCAAGGCCATCTTTGGCGCGCATAATCGGGACGCCGACAATTTCAATATCGAAGCCCATATCGGCAACCATTTTGCGGATTAGCGCCAGTTGCTGAAAGTCCTTTTCACCGAAGCAGGCGATGTCCGGCTGGACCAGGTTAAACAGCTTGCTGACGATAGTCGAAACGCCGCGAAAATGCCCCGGACGGCTCGCGCCTTCCAGCATGGTCGAAAGCCCGGGAACGTCAACGTAAGTATGGGTTTCAGTACCGTTCGGGTAGATCTCTTTTACCGAAGGGGCGAAAACTAAATCCACTTTACGTTTGTTTAGCTTCTCGCAGTCCTCCTGCAAGGTCCGTGGATAACGTGCCAGATCTTCCGGGCGGTCGAACTGCATCGGGTTAACGAAAATACTGACGACGACCACATCGGCGCGGGCTTTGGCTTCGTCGACCAGCTTCATATGGCCATCGTGCAGATTACCCATAGTAGGCACCAGCGCCACGCGCTTGCCTTCCATACGCAGGCGGCGAATTTGCTGACGCAGCAGCGGCAGGGTTTCGATAATTAACACAACGTGACTCCTTAATGGAAACTGTGTTCTTCGCCCGGATAAACGCCGGACTCCACTTCAGCCATATACTGCCGCACAGCCGCGCGGATGTCGCCCGTTTCGGCGAGGAAATTTTTAGCGAATTTAGGAATGTGACCGCCGGTAATGCCGAAGGCGTCGTGCATCACGAGGATCTGCCCGTCAGTGACGTTGCCTGCGCCAATGCCAATAACCGGGATCGCCAGTGCTTCGGTAATACGTTTTGCCAGTTCAACCGGCACGCATTCCAGCACCAGCAGCTGTGCCCCAGCGGCTTCTAAGGCTAATGCATCGCTGAGCAGTTGATCGCCCGCTTCATCGCCGCGCCCCTGAACTTTGTAGCCACCGAAAATATTCACTGACTGTGGGGTTAAACCTAAGTGACCACATACAGGAACGGCACGTTCGGTCAGCATTTTTACGGTTTCGACCAGCCACTCACCGCCCTCAATTTTGACCATATTGGCACCGGCACGCATAACCGTTGCGGCGTTTTCAAAGGCTTGTTCCGGCGTGGCATACGCCATAAACGGCAGGTCAGCCAACAGCAGGCAGTTTGGCGCACCACGACGTACGGAGGCAGTGTGGTAGGCGATATCGGCAACGGTCACCGGCAGGGTGGAGTCGTGACCCTGAACCGTCATGCCCAGCGAGTCGCCTACCAGCATGACGTTAAGTCCTTCATCAGCAAATAGTTTCGCGAAGCTGTAGTCGTAAGCGGTGATGGTCGCGAAACGCTTTTTATCCTGCTTACATTTCTGAAGTGAAGCAATGGTGGTCGGTTTCATAACGTGTCCTGATAAATGATGTCGTGTTGCCTGGCATTTTATCAGTCACATTGGTGGGGGCAATGATTTATCAATTACCGCACCGCCAGATGATGGCGGTGCGGTGGACTTATTAAGGGTAGGTTACCTGGAAAGTACTGGTGGCTTTAAACTCACCAGCTTCTATTGGTATAGTTCCATCCTGTTGTAGCGTGGCCTTGAAGTGGTCAACAAAAACTGGCCACCGAGTTAGAGTTTTTCCAGTATCGATTTTCCGATTCGTTTGGGGGTAACCCACCGTTATATTCGTGCGGTCTTAGTGCGCTGTAATATCCAACGATATAGTCCGTTATGGCGTGAGCTGCCTCGCTGAAGCTTACGTAACCCACCACCGGCATCCATTCGTTCTTCAGACTCCTGAAGAAGCGTTCCATTGGGCTGTTATCCCAGCAGTTTCCGCGCCGGCTCATACTCTGTCTGATCTGGTATCGCCACAATAACTGCCGGAACTGCCTGCTCGTATAATGACTGCCCTGATCGCTGTGGAACATCACCCCGCCGGGCTTACC
>NZ_MDGW01000165.1:0-5153 GCF_001712525.1 Shigella sp. FC1661 | reverse complement strand
GGCGCACGTCTTCGGTGAACGCACTCTGGCCACACTGGAGCGTCTTCTGAGCCTGCTGTCGGCCTTTGAGGTCGTGGTATGGATGACGGATGGCTGGCCGCTGTATGAATCACGCCTGAAGGGAAAGCTGCACGTTATCAGCAAGCGTTACACTCAGCGCATTGAGCGACATAATCTGAATCTGAGACAACATCTGGCAAGGCTGGGACGGAAGTCACTGTCGTTCTCAAAATCGGTGGAGCTGCATGACAAGGTCATCGGGCATTATCTGAACATAAAACACTATCAGTAAGTTGGAGTCATTACCTGGATTTTTTACAGAATAAATTATTGTTTGTTGAATGGAAACCTGAACTTGAAGAGGCTGATATTAGTGATTCTGTGATTCATAAAAAAATCCCGGTAAAATATGTTCAGGCACCATCCTATAAAGAAATATTTGAGGTGCTGAGTGAAACTAAAAAAAGGATTCCAGCACATTTATTCCGAATGATAAAAGATGAACTTTATGAGTTGGTCTTAACTGATGATCCGAAAGGAAAATTATATGTGAGGGATTCAGAGAAAATTGAAGAAGGGGTCAGTACAACTGAGTTTGTTGTGGGATATGGTGCTATTTCGATGGTAAAAAAATCGGAATCGATGGCAACTAAAGGATTGGTTGGACTGGAGCGTGTAGATCTCATCCGAGAGGTTGTATTTGAAAATGGATATTATGATTGGGGATGTGTTGTTAATGATGTTTTGCCAAATATATGCAAAGGCAATGTGCGCATTCCTATTTTTCACTTCTTAAATCACGCTAAATTAATTAATCCTGATGGGAGTATAATTAATGAAACAGAACTCTCAGGTGGCGTTTTATCACGATTAAATATCACTCCTATTAGTTTTCAGTCTCAAGGATGGGATAAACGACGCTCTGAAACCGTTCCTGAGGTCAAGGTGGGGGTCAATGAGTTATATCTTGCTTATGATTTCAGTTTCTTTTTTAGAATGATGCCTTATATGGAGCCTGGATTAATCAAGCGCGATATGGGAGAGCTTCTCAAAATATTGAAAAAATATATAGATGAAGCTATGAACACTCAGGTATTGTCAAGTAATTTTTGCAAATTAGTGTGTATTTATGATTATATCAAAAATAGTCACAGGTATTAAGTAAGATATAACCTTCTTAGGGGGCGAGATAGTAAAAAAAGGCGTTACCTAAGAGTGACGCCTTAATTTCCTAAAATATCTTAATATAATAAATTAATGTTTATTTCGATACTAAGGATTTAAAAACCCATTAATCTCTTCTGTAGTGATAAAAATTGTATTTCTAAATGATTTAATGATATTTCTATTTTTTCTTTAAATTTTTCAATTCTAGCTAATCTATCTAATATCTCATCTTGATAGTATATAGGTGGGAGGGGAACATTGAATTTGTTTAATAGTTCAAGATTTACACCGGTTTGTCCTGCTGTTCTTTCAGAGTTTTTTACAACAACATCATGATATTCCGGAAGTTGTAGAAGATAGAATATAAACCCCTTCCTAATATTTTCTTTGGGTGAAGCTTTCATTAAAGCTACATTGTAGCTGCCGGATAAACCTCTAAGTATTTGAAACACAGGTGGCCCATAACGAGCAATCATAACATCATCAACTTCGAAAATACGTTTTGCTTTTTCTTGCGGAATGTACGTCGCATATTTATCGGATTTAAAATCTCTAATTTGTACTAATCTAATATAACCCTGTTTAGGTTCAAAAATAAAATCACTTTTAGGTGGTTGATTTCCACCTTTAAATTCAATAATGTCTCCCATAAGATGGACAGGCCATTTTTTGGGGTTTGTAATAGGATTCCCATACATTGTAGCAAACGTAGCACGCAAAAAATCATCAGCCAGTTTGATGGATTGCTCACGTTTTTGGCGTATACCCTCAGCTTTATCGAGAAGATCCACAATTCGTTTCTGCTCTTCAAAAGGTGGTAATTTAATAAATGTATCATAGAGATCGTCTCTATTTAATCCAGGAATACTTGTGGTAATCGTTTTCTTAGTGAGATCAATTCCGCTCAGAATATAAAACAAGTATCGGAGATCTAACTTATTATTATCTTTGATCTCAACGTAATAAGCAGTATCAATGATCCAGCCTCCGCTTGGAGCCCAGGTAATAGCACCAACGCTGCCTTTGCGGCCAATAATTATCGTGGGATAGCTGCAAAGCGTTTTATCGTGGTTGCCGACAATTCCTGAACTACCAAAAACATGGACACTTCCATTCGATACACGCTGATCAGCTTTTAATGCTTTTCCGTAGTGAACATTAATAACATCCCCTAACTTCACCATTGCCGAACTCACAGCATCCCCTCCAGCTCATCCAAATCCGCCAGAATCTCTTTTTCCAGATCCTTTAACCGCTTCAATATCACCTTCGGATCTTCATATTCCTCCGCCTGATACACGACTTCTTTATAACGGTTGATGGATAGATCGTATTTCTGCGCAGCAATATCCGCTTTCGGTACAACAAACGCCGCCTGCGTGCGATCTTTAAAATCAACGCCAGCATTAATCCCTTCCGGGTACTGCTGTTTAAGCAACGAGGCTAACTTCTTACCCATAAAGTTATCAACCGGTAGCCCGCGTAAAGTACGGTAATGCTTCCAGCTTGCCAGCAGATGCGGCAGATCGTTGTCTTTTATCGGGTTGCGCTTATCATCCAGGCTGTAGCCGTCATTTTGTAGATCGTAGAACCAGACCTCATCCGTTTGACCGCCTTTGGTAAAGATCAAGATCGCCGTCGCCACGCCAGCGTAAGGTTTAAATACACCAGAAGGCAGATTGATCACCGCTTCCAGTTGGTTATCTTCCACCAGCGTTTTGCGAAGTGACTGGTGCGCCTTGCTAGAGCCAAACAGCACGCCCTGCGGCACGATAGTGGCACTGCGCCCGCCCACTTTCAGCATTTGCAGAATACGCGCCAGGAACAGTAGTTCGGTTTTTTTGGTTTTCACCATTGCCGACAGCGTGGAGTCGATATCTTCCTCGTCCAGTGAACCGGTAAACGGCGGGTTCGCCAGAATCAGGTTGAAGGCGTTTTTACTGGCCTGCGGGAAGTTTGTGCTGAAACTCTGGCTCATTGTGTCCTGATAGTGGATATCAGGCGCATCCACGCCGTGCATAATCAGGTTCATGGCGGCGATACGTAGCATTGTGGTGTCAAAGTCGTAACCGTGGAACATGTTGTTATCCACATGGTTACGCCACGGTGTCAGCAGATCGCCGGTAAAGATTTTTTGCTCTTCCAGCTCGCCACGTTCGTTGGTGCCAATCTCAGTATGAATGGATTCCAGCGAGCTGTACTTCTCCAGCAGATATTCATAGCTGGTTGCCAGAAAACCACCGGTGCCACAGGCGGGATCGCAAATCGTCTCGCCGCGGGCCGGGTTCGGCTCCATCATTTCAACCATCGTGCGGATAATGTGGCGCGGTGTGCGGAACTGTCCGTTGATTCCGGCAGTTGTCAGCTTGCTTAACAGGTATTCGTAAAGGTCGCCTTTGGTGTCGCCGCGATCCAATGGCAGGTTTTTGATTACCTCAACCGCTTTGGTCAGCAATGACGGCTTAACAATCTCCAGACGAGCATCTTTCATAAAGTTGCCCAGCAGCGTCACCTTCGAAGCATCGGCCTGGCCGAGCTGACGGAAATGCTGGAATACGCCATCGCGCACCACTTCCATCATCTCATCCGAGCCAAGGTTGCTATAGTGACTGAAACGGAACTCCTGCTGTTCTGGCGCAAAACGCGGTTTAAAATCAATACCCGCGATTTGTTTACGCTTTTCGTCGCGTTGTTCCTGGGTATCCAGCATCCGGGAATACATCAGATAGGTGATCTGTTCGATTACGGTCAGCGGGTTGGTGATACCACCCACCCAGAAATCTTCCCATAGTCCGTCGATTTTACTTTTTAAGTCGCCAGTAATCATTGTTAGCGTTTATATCCTGTTTTAAATACAAAAGCCCCGCTGCCGGGGCTTGTCATGCGTGTATTATACCGTCGCTGCGTCGGTCACAACACCCAGCTCTTCGACTATCTTTTGCAGGCGGGCGATTTGCGCTATATCAGGGAACACACCGGTAACGCCTTCGTTGTGGATATGCGTAAAAGGCTGTTCAAAGAGCTGCCGCATTTCAATGGTGCCGTAATCGCGAATGTGGTTTTTCAGCAATGACAGGAAGCGCAGTTGTTGGCTGGTCAGGCTGTTATCAGCGGCGAACTGGGCAAAACGCACTTCCACCGCGTCGCTGTCCATCCCGATGATGGTACGCAAAAGTTTATCCAGGCTGGCGGTTGCCTGCGGATAAAACTCTTTCAACGCACGAATATCAACGTTGGGGTTCTGGATCAGCACCAGCTTCGCCAGCTCATCCAGCTCGTTTTGCGTGACTGGCTCGCCGTTGCGGATTTTCTTCAGAACCGGGTTTTGCTGGAACAGCGGCTCCAGCGCCCCCTGAACCTGCTGGCGATAGAGTTTGAAATCAATCGAGCGGATATTAGTTTTGCGGGTCTCCGTCTGGATCAGGTTCGCATCTTCGGTAATATCCACCTGTATCGAACCAAATTTAGGCGTCGCGTCTTTTTCCATCAGGTGCATGATACCGCGCAAATGAATGCGAATATCCTCCAGCTCTTCCAGGCTGGCCTGCTTCCACCAGCTTAAATCACGAAGCTGATTGATTCGTTGTCCCTGTTGCTGCACCTGCGCCAAATGCGGCGGCAGGCGCTCCACTTTTTCGACGATGATCGGCCAGAGAACATCCAGCTCTTCCGGGTTGGTATAACGGGCAGTTTGCGCCGCCAGAATATCCATATCAAAGCGTATGGCATCGCTTTGCCCGCGCACGTCCAGCCACTGCATCAACGGGGCCAGAACAGATAGCAGATCCTGCTGTGTTTTCGGAGAAAGCTGGCGCAGCACCTTTTCATCACTGTACTGCGCTTTCTGCTGCCATTTTTCCTGTACGGCAATCGACTTTTCATCCAGTGCGTTGATTTGCTCGCGAAGCTGGTGAGCAACTAAATCCACCGCCTGTTTGGCGAATTTACGCTGCGCAGCGGCCCCCAGCATAACCCACGCTTCGAAG
>NZ_MDGW01000164.1:0-5174 GCF_001712525.1 Shigella sp. FC1661 | reverse complement strand
GTGCGTACCGGGCTGAGAGGCGGTGTAAGTGAACTGTAGTTGCCATGTTTTACGGCAATGAGAGCAGAGATAGCGCTGATGTCCGGCAGTGCTTTTGCCGTTACGCACCACGCCTTCAGTAGCGGAGCAGGAAGGACATCTGATGGAAATGGAAGCCACGCAAGCACCTTAAAATCACCATCATACACTAAATCAGTAAGTTGGCAGCATTACCAGAAATTATGGAAATTGCATCGAATAAAGGCGTCATTGCAGACGCTTCGACCCCGGCGGGTCGTGCTGGAATGAGTGAGAGCGAGTGGCGAGAAGCGATCAAATTCGACAGAACTGACACCGGCTGGGTGATTATGAGTATCGGGATGGCGATTGGCGCGGGGATTGTTTTTCTCCCGGTGCAGGTCGGTTTGATGGGATTGTGGGTATTTTTGCTCTCATCGGTGATTGGTTACCCGGCAATGTATCTGTTTCAGCGGTTGTTTATTAATACGCTGGCAGAATCACCAGAATGTAAAGATTACCCGAGTGTCATTAGCGGTTATTTAGGTAAAAACTGGGGCATCCTGTTAGGTGCGCTCTATTTCGTAATGCTGGTGATTTGGATGTTCGTCTATTCCACCGCCATCACCAACGATAGTGCTTCCTATCTGCATACCTTCGGCGTGACGGAAGGGTTGCTGTCAGACAGTCCCTTTTATGGTCTGGTACTGATTTGCATTCTGGTGGCGATCTCTTCACGCGGCGAGAAATTGTTATTCAAAATTTCGACCGGCATGGTGCTGACCAAGCTGCTGGTAGTCGCTGCGCTGGGCGTGTCGATGGTGGGAATGTGGCATCTGTATAACGTCGGTTCGCTACCGCCGCTGGGGCTGCTGGTGAAAAACGCCATTATTACGCTGCCGTTTACCCTGACGTCGATTCTGTTTATCCAGACGTTAAGCCCGATGGTGATCTCTTATCGCTCGCGGGAAAAATCAATTGAAGTGGCGCGGCATAAAGCATTGCGGGCAATGAATATCGCGTTTGGCATTTTATTTGTCACCGTCTTTTTCTACGCCGTGTCGTTCACGCTGGCGATGGGACATGACGAAGCGGTAAAAGCCTACGAGCAGAATATTTCCGCGCTGGCGATTGCCGCACAGTTTATTAGCGGTGACGGCGCAGCGTGGGTGAAAGTGGTCAGCGTCATTCTCAATATCTTTGCTGTCATGACTGCATTCTTTGGCGTCTATTTAGGCTTTCGCGAAGCAACGCAAGGGATCGTAATGAACATCCTGCGTCGCAAGATGCCTGCCGAGAAGATTAACGAAAATCTTGTTCAGCGCGGCATCATGATTTTCGCCATTTTGCTGGCCTGGAGCGCCATCGTACTGAACGCACCGGTGTTGAGCTTCACCTCTATCTGTAGCCCGATTTTCGGCATGGTAGGGTGCCTGATCCCGGCGTGGCTGGTTTACAAAGTACCGGCATTGCACAAATACAAAGGGATGTCTCTGTACCTGATTATCGTCACTGGTTTGTTGCTTTGTGTTTCTCCGTTCCTGGCATTTTCTTGATTTACCTGAAATTTTAAGGTTTTTAATATGTTTGATTCGACTTTAAATCCGTTATGGCAGCGTTACATCCTCGCCGTTCAGGAGGAAGTAAAACCGGCGCTGGGATGTACTGAACCGATTTCACTGGCGCTGGCGGCGGCGGTTGCTGCGGCAGAACTGGAAGGTCCGGTTGAACGTGTAGAAGCCTGGGTTTCGCCAAATCTGATGAAGAACGGTCTGGGCGTCACCGTTCCCGGCACGGGAATGGTGGGGCTGCCGATTGCGGCGGCGCTGGGGGCGTTAGGTGGAAATGCCAACGCCGGGCTGGAAGTGCTGAAAGACGCAACTGCGCAGGCAATTGCCGATGCCAAAGCACTGCTGGCGGCGGGGAAAGTCTCCGTTAAGATCCAGGAACCTTGCAATGAAATCCTCTTCTCACGCGCCAAAGTCTGGAACGGTGAGAAGTGGGCGTGTGTCACCATCGTCGGCGGGCATACCAACATTGTGCATATTGAGACGCACAATAGTGTGGTGTTTACCCAGCAGGCGTGTGTGGCAGAGGGCGAGCAAGAGTCTCCGCTGACGGTGCTTTCCAGAACGACGCTGGCTGAGATCCTGAAGTTCGTCAATGAAGTCCCGTTTGCGGCGATCCGCTTTATTCTCGATTCCGCGAAGCTAAATTGTGCGTTATCGCAGGAAGGTTTGAGCGGTAAGTGGGGGCTGCATATTGGCGCGACGCTGGAAAAACAGTGCGAGCGCGGTTTGCTGGCGAAAGATCTCTCTTCATCCATTGTGATTCGTACCAGCGCGGCATCCGATGCGCGTATGGGCGGCGCTACGCTTCCGGCTATGAGTAACTCCGGCTCGGGTAACCAGGGGATCACCGCAACAATGTCTGTGGTGGTTGTAGCAGAACACTTCGGAGCGGATGATGAACGACTGGCGCGTGCGCTGATGCTTTCTCATTTGAGCGCAATTTACATCCATAACCAGTTACCGCGTTTGTCTGCACTTTGTGCCGCAACGACCGCAGCAATGGGGGCCGCCGCCGGGATGGCATGGCTGGTGGATGGGCGTTATGAAACTATCTCGATGGCGATCAGCAGTATGATCGGCGATGTCAGCGGCATGATTTGCGATGGTGCGTCGAACAGCTGCGCGATGAAGGTTTCGACCAGTGCTTCGGCTGCGTGGAAAGCGGTGTTAATGGCGCTGGATGATACCGCCGTGACCGGCAATGAAGGGATCGTGGCGCATGATGTTGAGCAGTCGATTGCCAACCTGTGTGCGTTAGCAAGCCATTCGATGCAGCAAACGGATCGGCAGATTATCGAGATTATGGCGAGCAAGGCCAGATAAACGCCAGGTTTTGAGTATTGTGCCGATGCGATGCTGGCGCACCTTATCCGGCCTACGGGTTGTTTAATTCGTTAATGTTGTTGGATTTTGTAGGCCGGATAAGGCGTTTTCGCCGCATCCGGCAACCTGTCTTTACGCGGTAGCTTCATCCTCGGCTAAACGCGTTTCAGCATCCGCGACGATGGCTTCCAGCTCGCTCAACATCTCTTCATAGCCAAAATTTTTGGCGGTGCGAGCAGGTTCTTTCGCCACCACGGGCTTCACTGGCTGGCGCTTTTTGGCCGATTTTTTACTCATCATCATCTCCCTGTAAAAACAACTAGACAGGCAAATCTATCAGCAAAGCGCGCAGTGGGGAATCGGCAACCAGCGTAATGTTAGCCTCGTCACGAATAAACGCCCCATCACCGCAGGTCAGCGCCGCTTTCTCTTCATGATGCGTAAGCGCATGAAATTTCCCGTGAATCGATTGCAAATACGCGCGTGGCCCATGCAACTGGAAATTCGCACTTTCGCCTTTGTCGAGCACGATATGGTGCAGCCACACTTGCTGGCGTAATTGCAGGCTTCCCATCGTACCCTCTGGCGAGGCGATTAATTGCTGCTTGCCCATATTAAGCGCCAGTTTTTGAATCAGCGGATTCTCTCGCTGCGGGCAGGCGTCCAGCCAAAGCTGCATTCGTGTTAACGGTTTGTCTTTGCTGAGATTGTGTTCGCTGTAGCTGACACCCGGCTGGGTAGAGAGCAGCAACGCCTCACCGGCGCTGGCCTGAACATGATTGCCTTCGCTGTCGCGATACTCTGCTTCTCCATCCAGAATCACATTTAAAATATCGACTTTGGGATAGGTTCGCGGCTGAAAGGCGGCACCTGGGGCCAGCACTTCCTGGTTAAGCACACGCAGGGAGGCATAGCCTAACAATTTCGGGTCGAAGTAGTGTCCAAAGGAAAAAGTATACCGGGCCTGCAACCATCCGTAGTCTGCTTGTCCACACTGCCTGGCAGTTCGGGTAGTAATCATAATTCTTGACCTCTCTTTACTTCCTTTTATGGTAAGGGGCTGGACGCTACATTGTTAGCCAGATATTCTGCCCGGTATGTTCAAATTTCCTGAATGAGAACGAAATGGCCAAAGAAAGGGCATTAACGCTGGAAGCACTACGGGTTATGGATGCGATCGATCGCCGGGGCAGTTTTGCGGCGGCGGCGGATGAGCTGGGACGCGTGCCTTCCGCACTTAGCTACACCATGCAAAAACTGGAAGAAGAGCTGGATGTGGTGCTGTTTGACCGCTCGGGCCATCGCACCAAATTCACCAATGTCGGGAGGATGTTGCTGGAGCGAGGGCGCGTTTTGCTGGAAGCAGCAGATAAACTGACTACCGATGCGGAAGCCCTCGCGCGCGGTTGGGAAACGCATCTCACCATTGTGACCGAGGCGCTGGTACCGACACCTGCCTTTTTCCCGTTAATCGACAAACTGGCGGCAAAAGCCAATACCCAACTGGCAATCATCACCGAAGTGCTGGCGGGGGCGTGGGAACGACTGGAGCAGGGGGGGCGGATATCGTTATCGCGCCGGATATGCATTTTCGTTCCTCGTCGGAGATCAACTCGCGCAAGCTCTATACCTTAATGAACGTCTACGTTGCCGCGCCTGATCACCCGATTCATCAGGAGCCGGAACCGTTATCTGAAGTGACGCGCGTGAAATATCGTGGAATTGCGGTAGCGGATACCGCTCGTGAGCGCCCGGTGTTGACCGTACAGCTGCTGGACAAACAGCCGCGCTTAACGGTGAGCACGATTGAAGATAAACGTCAGGCATTACTGGCGGGGCTTGGCGTGGCGACGATGCCGTATCCGATGGTCGAAAAAGATATTGCGGAAGGGCGGTTGCGTGTCGTCAGCCCGGAATCGACCAGCGAGATCGATATTATTATGGCCTGGCGTCGTGACAGTATGGGGGAAGCGAAATCCTGGTGTCTGCGGGAAATTCCCAAACTTTTTAGCGGAAAATAATATTTATTATTGTTAATAAAAAGGGGCGAAATATCGCCCCAATTCTAAGATTAATTTGAACCAAACTTAGGTAATGCTGCCAACTTACTGATTTAGTGTATGATGGTGATTTTAAGGTGCTTGCGTGGCTTCCATTTCCATCAGATGTCCTTCCTGCTCCGCTACTGAAGGCGTGGTGCGTAACGGCAAAAGCACTGCCGGACATCAGCGCTATCTCTGCTCTCATTGCCGTAAAACATGGCAACTACAGTTCACTTACACC
>NZ_MDGW01000163.1:0-5195 GCF_001712525.1 Shigella sp. FC1661 | reverse complement strand
GACATCACCCCCCCGGATCATGGACGACTGGGGGCAGTAATCATGCCGGGTCTGGCTGGCTAACACCCCATTATAAGGGGTACGAATAAAGTAACGGGGGCGCAAACGACTATGCCGCATTCCCTTTCGCCATGGGAGCCAGTGCCGCAGGCAACTCTTTACCCAGCCCTTGCACCAGCGAATCTTGCGTAATTTCACTGATCGATTTCGCGCCAGTCAGCGTCATCGCCACTTTCATCTCTTTTTCGATCAGATTTAGCAGGTTAGCTACACCCGCCTGGCCCGCTGTTGCCAGCGCATACAGGAAAGCACGACCCAGCAGTACGGTGTCGGCACCGAGCGCAATCATACGCACGACATCAAGCCCGTTACGAATTCCGCTATCCGCCAGAATGGCGATATCACCTTTCACCGCATCTGCAATAGCGGGCAACGCACGAGCGGAAGAGAGTACACCGTCCAGCTGGCGGCCACCGTGGTTAGAAACCACAATTCCATCAGCACCAAAACGTACTGCATCGCGCGCATCTTCCGGATCGAGGATCCCTTTGATCACCATCGGGCCATCCCAGAAATCGCGGATCCACTCAAGGTCTTTCCATGAGATGGACGGATCGAAGTTATTCCCCAGCCAGCCGATGTAATCTTCCAGTCCGGTTGGTTTGCCGAGATAAGCTGAGATATTACCTAAATCATGTGGACGACCGTTCAGGCCCACATCCCACGCCCATTGCGGATGCGTCACCGCCTGCAAGTAGCGGCGCATTGCCGCATTTGGGCCGCTCATACCTGAATGCGCATCACGGTAGCGTGCGCCCGGTGTCGGCATATCCACGGTGAAAACCAGCGTCGAACAACCCGCTGCTTTTGCTCGCTCCAGCGCGTTACGCATAAAGCCGCGATCGCGCAGTACATAAAGCTGGAACCACATTGGGCGCTTGATGGCTGGCGCGACTTCTTCAATCGGGCAAACGGAAACCGTCGAGAGAGTAAACGGAATGCCATGCGCGTCCGCCGCTTTGGCTGCCTGAACTTCGCCACGACGCGCATACATGCCACACAAACCCACCGGTGCCAGTGCTACCGGCATCGACAATTTCTCATTAAACAGCGTCGTTTCCAGGCTTAAGTCGGACATGTTTTTCAGAATACGCTGGCGCAGTGCCACTTCTGACAAATCTTCCACGTTGCGGCGCAGCGTGTATTCAGAATATGCACCACCATCCATATAGTGGAACAGGAACGGCGGCAGAATGCGTTGCGCTGCGGCGCGATAATCGCTGGCTGCGGAAATAATCATGCGTTTTTCTCCCTCGAATGCTCATTATGCTCACCGGGCAGGCGGGTAATCCGTGCGTGGCGAGCCTGATCTTCATCGAATCGTTTCATGGTGGTGTGAACAAAACTAAGGTGCGCCATCATTGCTTTACGCGCCCCGTCGGCATCACCAGCAAAAATGGCGTCAATGACAGCCTGATGTTGTTCGGTCAGTTGTGAAAAAACCGGTGGCACCAGATACATCCGCTGACGGCTATGCTTCACTGAGGATTGCAGGACATCGAAGAAACCGCGCATGGTTTGCAGCAGCACGATGTTATGTGAGGCTTCGGCAATCGCCAGATGAAAACGAACGTCCGCTTGTGAGGCGATATCCGGGTCTTCACTTAGCGTTGCTTCAAAGCAAAGCTGAATCTTTTCTTTGTCGCCAGGTGTGGCGCGCATTGCCGCATGCCATGCGGTGCTGGCTTCAATGGCGTAGCGGGCTTCCAGAATATCGAAACTGTAATCCGGATCATCGGCCATCAGCGTTTTTAGCGGCTGGACGATGTTTTGCTCCGGCCATGTGTCATGACGCCAGCGAATAAACGTCCCGCCGCCGCGTCGACTGAGCAGCACGCCTTCGCTCACTAGTTTTGCCAGCGCCTCGCGTAGTGAATTACGTGATACGCCGAGTTGCATCGCCAGTTGGCGCTCAGCGGGCAACTTCATGCCCGCTTCCAGGTTTTTTTCATCAATCAGCGCCCGCACACGATCGGCAACCTCGTCTGACAGGCGTCTGGGTAAAACAATCATTAAGGAATCATCCACGTTAAGACATAAGCCTGAAGCGTGGTGATCACGCCCACCATACAGGTGAAGATCAGGCTGTGTTTGACAGTAAAGCGGAACAAATCAGACTCTTTGCCCACCAGGCCTACCGCCGCACAGGCGATAGCGATAGATTGCGGGGAGATCATCTTACCGGTGACGCCACCGGTGGTATTGGCGGCAACCAGCAACAGATCAGAGACGCCAATTTGTTGTGCTGCGGTGGCTTGCAGCGCGGCGAACAGGGCGTTAGATGAGGTATCCGACCCGGTCAGGAATACCCCCAGCCAGCCGAGGAACGGCGAGAAGAAGGTGAATGCATGACCGGTGTGCGCCAGTGCCAGTGCCAGTGTTGATGACAGTCCGGAATAGTTCGAGATAAAGGCGAACGCCAGCACCATGCCGATGGAGTAGATGGGTAGAGCCAGTTCTTTCAGCGTGCTGCCGAAGGTGCTGATAGCGTCAGACGGTTTCATCTTCAGCCAGACAATCGAGAGCAGTGCAGCAAACAGAATGGCGGTGCCGGTGGCAGAGAACCAGTCAAACTTAAACACGGCGGCATAGGCTGTAGCCTCGCTGACCACTGGTGGCATACGGGCAACCAGTTTATCGAGGTACGGCACCGGAATGTTGATCACCCACTCATACAGCGCACCACCCGATGCGAACAGGGCTTTAAACGGCGGGATGCTCCACAGTGTTACGGTAGCGGTCAGGAACAGGAACGGTGTCCAGGCACGTAACACCTGACCCGCGGTGTAACCGGTGTGGGCCAGCGTCATATCAACCTGTGACGCCCCCAAGTCACCGAAGCGGAATACGCGAACTGGTTGCCAGCGTTTGAGGAACAGCGTCAGGCAGAGCAGTGATACCAGCGAAGAGATAATGTCCGGCAGCTCCGGCCCAATGAAGTTGGAGCTAAGGTACTGAGCGATGGCAAACGAGCCGCCCGCAACCACGACCGCAGGCCACGTCTCTTTGATACCGCGCCAGCCGTCCATAATCGCCATGATCCAGAACAGCACGATAATGGTCATAAACGGTAGCTGACGCCCCACCATCTGGCCAATCTCAAAACTGTCGATGCCTGTTACTTGTCCGGCAACTAGGATTGGAATGCCCATCGCGCCAAATGCCACTGGCGCGGTGTTAACAATCAGGCACAGTCCGGCGGCGTACAGCGGTTTAAAACCCAGGCCGACCAGCAATGCGGCGGTAATTGCTACCGGTGCGCCAAAGCCTGCGGCTCCTTCAAGGAAAGCGCCGAAACAGAAACCGACGATCAGCATTTGCAGACGCTGGTCAGGGGTTATCGAAAGAATAGACGAGCGAATGATGTCAAACTGCCCGGTTTTCACCGAGATCTTATAGACGAACACTGCTGCAATAATGATCCACGCGATGGGCCACAAACCATAGAAGAAGCCATAAACCACCGAGGCCAGCGCGTTAGCGACCGGCATTTTATAGAACAGCAAAGCCACGGCAAGGGCGATTGCTACCGTCCATGAGGCGGCGACGTATCCTTTCAGTTTGAGCTTAATCAGCGCAAAGAAGAAAAACAGGATGGGAAGCGATGCTATCAGACTGGAAAGCCAGATATTCCCGGCGGGATCGTAGTTTTGTTGCCAGAGATTCATTGCAGGTCTCCTGGAGTCCACGCACATCGTGTAATGAGTCTGTTGCTCATCTCCTTGTCACACGTTGTGTAAAAGTGGCACTGCCAATTGTGTTGTGTAGGGATAATGACAATGAATGGTTAACTAAATGTTGTGTATTGGCAATATTGATGTGAGTTTTAATTGGGGAATTGTGAACCAGAGGTCAGATAAGCGAAGAATTGGTAGGGCCAATTCTTGTGGGGGGAGATGTCTGGTAAAGAAAAGGGCAATCCTCATCAGAGAATTGCCCTTAGATTGTTGACCCGGAGCGCCTTATCTTGCCTGATGCGCGTAACGCATCAGGCAATTTGGCGTTTGCCCTTAGTCACACTAACTTAATGGATCATTACCACTGAATACCGGCACCGAGTGCGGCGGAGTATTCACCCTGGCTATTGGTACTACCTTGTAATTTGTAGACCCAACGACCATTGGCGCTCACCATCGATACACCTAAAGCAACTGCCGATTCACCGTTGTAAGTACCGCCACCAATAGAAGCCATGCTGGCACCCGGTGTATAAGCCTGCGGCAGACCGGTCATTGCCATTGCAGAAGCGATACCACCGCTCAACTTGCTTTCAGTTTTAGACAGTTTGTTATCCATCTCAACCATCCGCTGATCGGTGTATTGCTTCGTTTCCTGCACGCTTTGCTTCAACTGCGCGTAGTTCACCGCGTCGTTGTTGTTGACGCCAGCGGAGACGTTGCTGATACGAGTCGTACTGCCGTTGCCACCACCGAGGGTGATATTGCTATAGTCGATAGAACCATCAGCTTTGGTGTCGTAGCGCACGCCGCCTGCTTCAGAAGATTTCAGCTGCGACACGTTAACCGCATCGGTGGCATTAACACCGGCAGCTACGTTGGTGATACGGCGTTGGTTAGTAGAAGAACCTACAGAGATTGTATTTTCTTCCTCTGCAACGGAACCGGTACCCAGTGCGACGCTGTTGTCAGCGGCAGCAATGGAACCAGAACCAATAGCAACGCTATCTTTACCCTGGGCGTTGGCATCTACGCCATCGGTGTTGGTCTTGAAGTACTTGGTGCTACCGGTGGTGACAATGTCGCCAATACCGTTTTCGATATTAGTAACGCGAGTATCCAGATTAGTGACCTGATTGTTCAGGTTAGTAATGCTCTGGGTGGATTTGCCCCTATATTTCCAGACATCTGTTATCACTTAACCCATTACAAGCCCGCTGCCGCAGATATTCCCGTGGCGAGCGATAACCCAGCGCACTATGCGGATGCCATTCGTTATAATGCTCGAACGCCTCTGCAAGGTTCTTTGCTGCCGTTAACCCGTCTGGTTTGGGCATGATACTGATGTAGTCACGCTTTATCGTTTTCACGAAGCTCTCTGCTATTCCGTTACTCTCCGGACTCCGCACCGCCGTGTTCTTCGGTTCAAGTCCCAACATCCGGGCGAACTGGCGTGTT
>NZ_MDGW01000162.1:0-5200 GCF_001712525.1 Shigella sp. FC1661 | reverse complement strand
TTTACGCGTATGACAGGCTCCGGAAGACGGTTGTTGCGCACGTATTCGGTGAACGCACTATGGCGACGCTGGGGCGTCTTATGAGCTTGCTGTCACCCTTTGACGTGGTGATATGGATGACGGATGGCTGGCCACTGTATGAATCCCGCCTGAAGGGAAAGCTGCACGTAATCAGCAAGCGATATACGCAGCGAATTGAGCGGCATAACCTGAATCTGAGGCAGCACCTGGCACGGCTGGGACGGAAGTCGCTGTCGTTCTCAAAATCGGTGGAGCTGCATGACAAAGTCATCGGGCATTATCTGAACATAAAACACTATCAATAAGTTGGAGTCATTACCGAGAAGGCAAAATGAATATTATCAGTTCTGCTCGCAAACGAATTCCCGTACACTGAACTCTCTGGCTCACTGAGGGCACCATCATGGCACTCCCCCGTATTACCCAAAAAGAGATGACTGAACGCGAGCAGCGTGAACTTAAAACACTGCTGGATCGGGCGCGGATTGCGCATGGTCGCGTACTGACCAACTCCGAAACCAACAGCATTAAGAAAGAGTACATCGATAAATTAATGGTCGAGCGTGAGGCTGAAGCGAAAAAGCCCGCCAATTGAAGAAAAAGCAGGCTTATAAACCGGATCCTGAAGCGTCATTTAGCTGGTCAGCAAATACGTCGACGCGCGGCAGGCGCTAATGAACAATCAACGCCTGAGATTTTCACTCGTCTGTGTGGACACAATCTTCCCCTCACCCTAACCCTCTCCCCGAAGGGGCGAGGGGACTGTCCGAGCTCTTTTTGGACGTTTTCATCAGTCTGAGGCGTTAATCAGCGTCCCTTCTTTTTACGCCCCGGCGAGGTAAAACGCTTACCGTTGGACGCCGGGCGACCGCCTTTTTCCGCCGTTTTTTCCATCTTAACGACTGGACGTTTGATGCCCGCTGTTTTCGGTTTGGCCTTCGCTTTAGGTTTTGCCTCGGAAGAGGAATTTTCGATGAGCTTAAAGAGGTCGATTAACTCATCGTCGGTTAAATCGCGCCACTCCCCCAGCGGAATGCCGCTTAAGCTGACGTTCATAATGCGCGTACGTTCCAGCTTTTTCACTTCATAGCCGAAATGCTCGCACATGCGCCGGATCTGACGGTTCAGCCCCTGCACCAGGGTAATGCGGAAGACAAACGGCGCTTCTTTTTTGACTTTGCACTTTTTCGTCACCGTCCCGAGGATCGGCACCCCCGCCCCCATACCACGAATAAATTCATCGGTAATCGGTTTATCGACCGTCACCAGATACTCTTTCTCATGATCGTTACCCGCACGGAGGATCTTATTCACCAGATCGCCGTGATTGGTGAGGAAAATCAGCCCCTGGGAGTCTTTATCCAGGCGGCCAATCGGGAACACGCGTTTGCTGTGGTTAACGAAATCGACAATGTTATCGCGCTCGCCATCTTCGGTGGTGCTGACAATACCGACGGGCTTGTTCAGGGCGATAAGTACCAAATCTTCGGCTTCCCGAGGCTCAATCAACTGACCGTTTACTTTCACAATGTCGCCGGGTTTCACCTGATCGCCAATGGTGGCTCGCTTGCCATTAAGGAACACATTGCCTTGCTCGATATAGCGATCCGCTTCGCGGCGTGAGCAAATTCCGCTTTCGCTGATGTATTTATTTAAACGGACTGATGAGTCGGGCAGCATAAATTCTCCTGTAAAACGCGGAATATACCGTACCTCTTAGCGGGGAAAAACAGGGTTATGCGGCAACGTCGAAATTAAATGTGATCTGCCACGCCTTTTATCACAAAAGTGTCTCCGGAAGTACGATGCAAATTTGCCTGGCAAAATAAGGATAATCAACATATTACGAATCGCTGCACACCTGTGCTGATGACTACTACGCAGAGAAACAAATGTGCAAGAGAAAGCGCTATATCTCCCCATGCAAAGAGTGAAAAATCGCTTTGAAAGGCCCTCATGATGGGGTTATATCAGATCAAGCGGTGAGAAAGCGTATTTGCACAAATGTGCAGAACCAGGAGGCGGCAATGGAAAACAGTGACGATATCCGTTTGATTGTGAAGATTGCCCAACTCTATTACGAACAGGATATGACGCAGGCGCAAATCGCGCGCGAACTGGGTATTTACCGCACCACCATCAGCCGCTTGCTTAAACGAGGCCGCGATCAGGGAATTGTCACCATCGCCATCAACTATGACTACAACGAAAATCTCTGGCTGGAGCAGCAACTGAAGCAAAAGTTTGGCCTGAAAGACGTTGTGGTGGTGTCGGGAAATGATGAGGATGAAGAGACTCAACTGGCGATGATGGGGTTACACGGCGCGCAACTGCTGGATCGCTTGCTGGAGCCTGGCGATATTGTCGGTTTTTCCTGGGGTCGCGCGGTGAGCGCACTGGTTGAAAACTTGCCGCAGGCGGGGCAATCGCGGCAGTTAATCTGCGTACCAATTATTGGCGGACCGTCCGGTAAACTCGAAAGCCGCTATCATGTAAACACATTAACCTACAGCGCGGCAGCGAAGCTGAAAGGGGAATCGCATCTCGCGGATTTTCCGGCTCTGCTGGATAACCCATTAATTCGTAATGGGATCATGCAGTCTCAGCACTTTAAAACCATCTCTGCCTACTGGGATAATCTGGATGTCGCCCTGGTGGGAATTGGCTCACCGGCCATTCGCGACGGCGCTAACTGGCATGCGTTTTATGGTGGTGAAGAGAGTGACGACCTGAATGCCCGCCAGGTTGCTGGCGATATTTGCTCGCGCTTTTTTGATATTCACGGCGCAATGGTTGAAACGAATATGAGCGAAAAAACACTCTCTATCGAAATGAATAAATTAAAGCAAGCACGATATTCCATTGGCATTGCCATGAGTGAAGAAAAATACAGCGGAATTGTTGGTGCACTGCGTGGAAAATATATTAATTGTCTGGTAACGAATAGCAGCACAGCTGAACTATTACTGAAATAAAAATCTTCCCGATGTTTAGCGTAATAAAAATTACGGCGGGGCCCTATTATCTAAAATCAGGAGTCTGTTATGCAAACGTGGTTAAATTTGCAGGATAAAATCATTATTGTCACCGGCGGCGCATCCGGTATTGGTCTGGCGATTGTAGAGGAATTATTAGCACAAGGCGCAAACGTACAGATGGTAGATATTCACGGTGGCGATGGTCAATATGAAGGTCATAAAGGCTATCAGTTTTGGCCGACCGATATTTCCAGCGCCAAAGAGGTAAATCATACGGTAGCGGAAATTATCCAGCGTTTTGGTCGCATCGACGGTCTGGTCAATAACGCCGGGGTCAATTTCCCGCGTCTGCTGGTCGATGAGAAAGCGCCTGCCGGGCAGTATGAACTCAACGAAGCTGCATTCGAAAAAATGGTCAATATCAACCAGAAAGGCGTTTTTCTGATGTCGCAGGCGGTGGCGCGACAGATGGTCAAACAACATGATGGCGTGATTGTGAATGTTTCCTCAGAAAGTGGACTGGAAGGCTCAGAAGGCCAAAGCTGTTACGCCGCTACCAAAGCCGCGCTTAATAGCTTCACGCGATCCTGGTCGAAAGAATTGGGTAAACACGGTATCCGTGTGGTCGGTATCGCGCCGGGGATTCTGGAAAAAACAGGACTGCGCACGCCGGAATATGAAGAAGCGCTGGCGTGGACGCGCAATATCACCGTCGAGCAGCTGCGTGAAGGCTATACCAAAAACGCCATTCCTATTGGGCGCGCCGGAAGATTAGCAGAAGTCGCTGATTTTGTTTGTTATCTGCTGTCTGAACGCGCCAGCTATATCACCGGAGTAACCACTAACATTGCGGGCGGCAAAACGCGCGGCTAAGGAGGCTTTATGGTCAATGCCATTTTTTGCGCCCACGTCAAATTAGCTTGCGCCATGCTGGAATCGGTTCAGATGGTGTACGGCGACGCCAGGGTCGAGGCAGTTGAATTTGTGCCCGGCGAGAACGCCGGAGACATCGTAGCAAAGCTGGGAAGGTTAGTAAGCATTCACAATCAAGATGAGTGGCTGATTGCCGTGGATTTACAGTGCGGCAGCCCGTGGAATGCGGCAGCGATGCTTGCGATGCGCAATCCTCGTCTGCGGGTAATCAGCGGCCTTTCTCTGCCGCTGGCGCTCGAACTGGTTGATAACCAGGACAGCATGAATGTTGATGAAGTGTGTGAACACCTGACGCAAATCGCAAAGCAAACCTGCGTTGTCTGGAAACAACTGGCAACGGCAGAGGAGGATTTCTGATGAACATTACGCTCGCCCGCATTGATGACCGCCTGATCCACGGTCAGGTCACTACCGTCTGGTCGAAAGTGGCTAACGCCCAGCGCATTATTATCTGCAATGACGAAGTTTATAACGATGAAGTTCGCCGGACATTATTGCGTCAGGCTGCGCCACCGGGAATGAAGGTTAACGTGGTCAATATTGAAAAAGCCGTCGCTGTTTATCACAACCCGCAATATCAGGACGAAACCGTTTTTTATCTTTTCACTCGCCCACAGGATGCCTTAGCGATGGTTCACCAAGGGGTAAAAATAGACACCCTAAATATTGGCGGCATGGTCTGGCGGCCCGGTAAAAAACAGTTAACCAAAGCGGTTTCATTAGATGATGATGATATTAACGCATTTCATGAGTTAAATAATCTTGGCGTCATACTGGATTTACGCGTCGTAGCGTCAGATCCCTCAATCAATATTATCGACAAAATAAACGAACAGTTAATCGCAAATTAAATAATAGCGCTTGTGTACATATGCTTTAACAGGCAGGGATGACGACACTTAAAAGGTGAAAAATCATGGAAATAAGGGTAATGACTCCAACTTATTGATAGTGTTTTATGTTCAGATAATGCCCGATGACTTTGTCATGCAGCTCCACCGATTTTGAGAACGACAGCGACTTCCGTCCCAGCCGTGCCAGGTGCTGCCTCAGATTCAGGTTATGCCGCTCAATTCGCTGCGTATATCGCTTGCTGATTACGTGCAGCTTTCCCTTCAGGCGGGATTCATACAGTGGCCAGCCATCCGTCATCCATATCACCACGTCAAAGGGTGACAGCAAGCTCATAAGACGCCCCAGCGTCGCCATAGTGCGTTCACCGAATACGTGCGCAACAACCGTCTTCCGGAGCCTGTCATACGCGTAAA
>NZ_MDGW01000161.1:0-5212 GCF_001712525.1 Shigella sp. FC1661 | reverse complement strand
GTCTGTTACAAACCAGTAATAGGTTAATTTGACATCTGAGATATTTAGTTTTTTTATACAATCATTTAACTTTTCACCTATTTCTATATTGTGTTTTTTTAAATTAGAAATTATTTGAGGTGCTCTATCTTGGCTTCTTTTGTAGATATTTAGAAAGTTATCATCAAAGTATATATTTGTTTTTTTTATGCATTCATCTGCGTTCTCACAGGGGGGGACACGTTCGTAGAAACCGGGGAAGTTTTTAGTTATTAATGGTGATGCATTTTTCTTAAACGATTGATATACTTTATATATATGCTTTTCGCATGATTCTTTTGCATACTCTTCACTTACATCACGCCAACTGTAACTATCGGCAGATTGAATGTATTCGTACCCACCACAAATTTCATTTAGCGCATTGTCATTATGGTCCTTTAGATATAGCATTCTGTCTAAATAAGGGCTAATTGTGAGTTTGCTATATATCATTGGATCTTCATTAAAAGCACTGTTTAGCTTTCTTATATGATCTATTATGACCTCTTTTGTTTTTTCCACTAGAGGCGTTTTCTGTTTGTATTCCTCTAGTGATTCATTGGTTGATTTTATGCTGTTGTTATTTTGTGTTATAGAATATTCAGCCTTATCTTCAGGTTCTTGCATAATGGCTGAATTTATTATTTTTAGGCCACTTTCACTAATATCACAGGTATATGTGACGATGGTTCTGCCTCGATTATCCTCTTTTTCACTCCATGTGCCATTGATGCAATCACTCCTTGTATCGAAGGCTTTACCAACAGTCATTGAGTCGTCAATGTCGTAATATACGAAAGACTTTACTTTGCTTATTCCATCAGGGTCGCATCCTGAAATAAAAAATGACGACAATAAAGGAAGGATATGTTTAAAGTTAATATTCATTTTTCCCATTTTTATTTCTAACAATAACGAGGAAATATTAATACAGGCGATATGTTAATGGAATCCATACATACCGATAAACCGACTTACTATGTTTGTGCTCAACGTCTTACGCAGTTCGAAAAGATTTCGCACCAGTTCACCTTTTTCTGGATGAGAAAGTTTGCTGTTTTGACCTGTTCGCTGTTCAAAACGAGTGAAACCGGACATGAATCGCTTTCGTGCATAGTTATGCAGCCCCCTGAAAACAATTCTGGCGCGTTTTTTTGGTCTGGCCTGTTGTTTCCCTGTCTTTTTACGTTTTTTGCGCCAGAAAGCGACTGAGGGCGTTTTAAGGGGGGCGCACAACGGGAGTTATGGTAAATGGATCGATTTTGCGGGAAGGCTCGACAGGTTTTGTCGTTGGGGGTAGTGTAAGCGACTGAAAAACAAACGCCCCTGAAATTCGTGTCTATCCGCCAAGACTTTCACGAAAATACAGGGGCGATGTCGGTCGATAACCTAGAAGGAATCGTAACACATGAGCGCCGCGCTTCAATACTTCGAAGAAAATTTACCCCACCGTCCCTATCACACGGATGAGCTCGCTTTCGGTCTTCGTATCTCCGGCAAAGGGCGTGCGCTGCTTGCTCGCTACATCCAGCAAAATCAGCCTCATGCGCAGTTCTGGCTGGTTTTTGACGTTGACCGAGTAGGAGCTGCGATTGACTGGAGCGACCGGAACGCCCCCGCGCCGAACATCACCGTAAAAAATCCCGAGAACGGGCACGCTCACCTGCTCTACGCGCTCAATCTTGCCGTGAGAACCGCGCCTGATGCGTCGGTTAAGGCGCTGAAATACGCCGCTGCAATTGAACGTGCGCTGTGTGAGAAACTTGACGCAGATGTGAACTACAGCGGACTGATTTGCAAAAATCCGTTCCACCTGGAATGGCAGGTGATGGAGTGGCGCGAGGAAGCCTACGCCCTCGATGAACTGGCTGATTATCTCGATTTGAGAGCCTCAGAGCGTCGTAGCGTCGATAAACATTACGGGCTGGGGCGAAACTGCCATCTGTTCGAAATGACGCGCAAATGGGCTTACAGGGCGATTCGTCAGGGCTGGCCAGCATTCTCACAGTGGCTTGATGCTGTGATTCAGCGTGTCGAAATGTACAACGCATCGCTTCCCGTTCCGCTTTCTCCGCCTGAATGTCGGGCTATTGGCAAGAGCATTGCGAAATACACGCACAGGAACTTCACGCCGGAAAGTTTCGCACAGTATGTGGCTGATACGCACACACCAGAAATACAGGCCAAGAGAGGCCGGAAAGGTGGCATCGCTAAAGGCGAAGCCTACGATGACAAGCGTTTCATGGCGCTATGTATGCTGGAGAATGGATATTCTCAGAAAGCTATTGCGGCGATGCTGAATGTACATCGTAATACGATCCGTAATTGGGCAATGCACAAATAGCCTATATCAGATAACAGCGCCTTTTCGGCGTCTTTTTGAGCAGCGGGCTTTCCGGCGGTTTTCTCCTTTCAGCCCAGCAATGGTGCGGCTTACCGTATGATTGAGGTGGTCGTGCTCGCCGCAGTCTCATGACCGAGCGTAGCGAGCGAATGAGCGAGGAAGCACCAGGGAACCGGAACGTGAACGGAGGCTCTTACGCACTGTTTTTGGTGAGTAGCTCTTTCCCGCGTTTTTCCCATTCCTGCCATTTTGGATGGTTGTGCGGTAGCTCTGCGATTCCTGCGAGTGTGCCTACCAGTTCGGCAGCACTAAACTTTGGCTTTCCGGTTTTGCTGTCCACCAGTCCTGCCACAATCATGAGGCCTGCGGCCTTGTAGAGTTCATGATCCCGCGCCTTTCGTTCCGCCCTTGCGGCTGCCTTCCGTTCTGCCGCTATGATTGCCGTTACTCTGGCTTTTGCTGCGGCTGCTTTCTCTGCGGTTTTTTCTGCCCGTATCAGTGCGAACAATGTTTTTTCATCCGTCGTTGTTCGGTTTTTTTTCTCTGCCAGTAACACAAGTAATCTCTGCTGCTCTGATGGTGATTTCAGTCCGTTGATGTAGGCAATTTTTGCACTTAACCACTCTTCACGATTTGTCATTCTTACCTCTGCACTTTTGCCGTTAATGTGAGTTGATATTATGCATAATATCAACTTGTCTGCCTGCGTGTGAGACCGTAAAATCATCCCTGATTAATTCAGGTATGGCATTTAGTAGTTTCTCTCCTTCGTCGCGAAAATGTGCGCTCCTGCGGAGGGCTAAAAGGCAGATGGCAAGCTACCATTGCACTGTCAAAGCTGGAGCAAAAGGCAGTGCCTTAAAACATGCTGATTACATTTCCAGAACCGGCGAATATAAGAGTTACAAATCGCGGGAGGATCTGGAATTTTCGTCATCCG
Organism: Shigella sp. FC1661; assembly: GCF_001712525.1. NCBI lineage: Bacteria > Pseudomonadati > Pseudomonadota > Gammaproteobacteria > Enterobacterales > Enterobacteriaceae > Shigella > Shigella sp. FC1661. The sequence goes on along the minus strand of NZ_MDGW01000161.1, from coordinate 1,907 downwards.
GTAACATGCCATCATGGGCGAAGAAAAATCCCGCAGAGCTATGGAAAGCCGCAGATGAATTTGAACGAAAAAACGGGACTGCATACCGTGAAATTGAGATCGCGTTACCGCGTGAACTGACACGCGAACAACGGATAGAACTTGTTGAAGATTTCGTGCAAAAGGAACTTGGCGATCGCCATGCCTACCAGTACGCGATCCACAATCCGCCAGGTGCAATCGACGGAAAGGAACAGCCACACGCGCATATCATGTTTTGCGAGCGGATTAATGATGGTATTGAACGCGATCCACAGCAATTTTTTAAACGTGCCAACAGCAAATCACCAGAGCGGGGAGGCGCAAAAAAAGCGAGTATTCCCCAGACAGCCGGAGAGCGAAAAGCCGCCCTTGTTGCGCTGCGTTCCCGCTGGGCAGATGTGCAGAATGAGCACCTTGCGCGACACGGTCACGAGTCGCGCGTAGATCATCGTTCTCTGAAAGAACAGGGTATCAATCGCACGCCGGAAGTTCATCTTGGCCCCGTTCAGGCCGCCAGTCTGAATGGGGAGCAGATTGTTGCAATCCAGGAACGGAGGAATGCCGAGCGGGAACTCAAGACCGCCAGAGATGGCGCAAATGCCATTCAGCAGGAACAGGAGCAAAAGCAAAAAATCAAGGCAGTTGAGCCTGTTCGTTCAGCCCGTTCACCGGAGTTATTGCTTCAGTACCGCAAGGTTATGAAAACGGTCATTCAGGGAGAGGTAAGGCTTGCTCGTTTAGGGGATGCCAATCCCAATGCGCTCAAAGAACATAAGCTGCTTCAGAATGCGAAAGCTAAAAAAGACTCTCTTTCCGAATGGAGTAGACGAATATATGAAGGGGCACGGTATTTAGACAAACTGGGGCGTAATATTGTTTCCGCACAAAGGGAGCTGCGGGAGCTACAGGAACAACGCAATGCTTTGAATGGGATTCGTGGCCTGTTTCGGGGGGCTGACAAAAGGGAGATTGATGCGCGTATTCTGGAGCAAAAAAGTGTGCTGGAAACCGCTGAACATGAAAGGAATGAATTCAGGAACAAGCTACAGCAAGCCGAATCCGAGTGGGACAAAGAAAACGCTGCTTTTAAGCGTACCGAGGGATATAAGTACGTTGGGGAGCTGGACAGGTACAGAGAACGCGAGATTCTGGCGGCGGCATCTTTAGAGAACACTAGGCAAAAGGTTGCTGAAGAGGTATCCGTTGCCCGTAGCCAGATGTTATCTCTGGAGCCTGAACTCAGTATATCTGGAGATGAAAAAGCTCAAATGCGACATGAGTTACTGGCAGAAATGGCGCAGGAACGGCAGCAACAGGAGGAAAAAGCACTGCGTATACAGCGATCCTGGTCCAGGGGGGCATCACGTAGTAACGAACGTGATCAAGATATGGAGCGTTGAAAATGTAGCAATATCGGGACTGCGCCCCGAACCCCGCCAACGTTTCACGGAACGCGAAAAAATTCCGCGTCCCGTTCACCGTTTTCTGAATGAGAAAAATTGTCGTTTTGATTTACTCACAGTTCAGATTAATGAAGTTAACAGGTGTTAAATATTTGCAGGTGGTTATATGTGTAACCACCTGTAAGGGAAGGACTAAAACTTAGTGCAATCTTCTATTTTATAATAAATACTATTTTTTATTGATGTTACAAAGTCCCGAGGTATTTGATTTTTGCTGTAGTTAATGTATGCATATTGCAATAGTTGTTTATGAAAGTTTTCAGCCCTATTCTTTCCCTGAAAATTATATGTCAATACCCCATCTAAATAATCAACACCTCCGGTGTCTGTTACAAACCAGTAATAGGTTAATTTGACATCTGAGATATTTAGTTTTTTTATACAATCATTTAACTTTTCACCTATTTCTATATTGTGTTTTTT
>NZ_MDGW01000160.1:0-5222 GCF_001712525.1 Shigella sp. FC1661 | reverse complement strand
TTTGCCGTTACGCACCACCCCGTCAGTAGCTGAACAGGAGGGACAGCTGATAGAAACAGAAGCCACTGGAGCACCTCAAAAACACCATCATACACTAAATCAGTAAGTTGGCAGCATCACCTAGTGAATAGGTGAGCCCTTCAATTCGCACGCCGGTCAGGTATTCACCGTATTCTACGGTATCAGCTTCCAGTGCCCACATCACAGTCATAGTAACGCCCTGACCAATTGAAGCGATGGCCAACGCAACCAACGCCACCGGCAGTGACCAGACGGAAACCCAGAAGAATAGCAGATAACCGCAGGTTCCCAGCAAAGCGCCAATCAGGAAGGTATTCTTTTTACCGCTCCTCGCGACCATCCCCGGCACCAGCGGTGCCGATGCCACAGTACCAACCAAGTTTTGCACCAGTACCAGCACAGTGAACAGCCCGGTATCATTTAACACATAGCGCTCGTAGAACAACGACGAGGCGCTGACCGCAAAGGTCGAAATCAGCACACACAGCGCACCGATGCACAACATAAACAGCGGGCGATTCCGTTTCAGGGTTTGCAGACTGATCTTCAATGACGGCTGCGCAACGATACGTACCACATTCTCACGCGTCGATTTGAAGCAGATGAAGTAAAGCACCATTCCGGCAATCGCCAGCACAATCGTCCAGAAATGGTATACCGACACCATCTCTTCCGGGCTGGAGTTCTTAATGCTCGGCCCTATCAGAAATGCCAGGCAGACAAAGGTCAATGAAGCGGCAATCCCACGAGCCGCGCCCAGACGGGCGCGGGATTGTGGTTGTTGGGTCATCGCGGTAGCAAGTGAACCATAAGGAATATTCACCAGGCTATAGCAAAGCCCGAGGCCCATGTAGGTCAAATATGCATACACTACTTTGCTGCTATGGCTCCAGTCGGTCGGTACCCAGAATACCAGCACGCTGAAGATCATTAACGGCGCAGTACCGAAGAGTAAAAACGGGCGGAATTTTCCCCAGCGGGTATTCACACTGTCCACTACTCGTCCGGCAAAGACGTCGGCGAAGGCATCGAATACCCGCACCAGTAACAGCATGGTGCCCGCCGCAGCGGCACCGACGCCAGCGACGTCAGTGTAGTAACTCAACAGGAAGAGCGCCCCCATTGCGAAGGCGAAGTTATTGGCGACGTCACCGAGGCTGTAGCCGACGATGGTGCGCCAGGAGAGTTGTTGATTCATTGTTTGCCTCCCTGCTGCGGTTTTTCACCGAAGTTCATGCCAGTCCAGCGTTTTTGCAGCAGAAAAGCCGCCGACTTCGGTTTGCGGTCGCGGGTGAAGATCCCCTTCTTGTTACCGCCAACGCGCAATATGCCTTGCGAGGTCGCAAAATCGGCGAAATTCCATACCTGTTCACCGACGACGGCGCTGACGCGATCAAAGACGCGGTGATACATATCCAGCCATGCACACTGATACTCTTCACTCCACATGTCGGTGTACATTGAGTGCAGCCCGGCTAACGTATCCACGCCGTATTCGGTGATGATAATCGGCTGATGCAGTTTCTCCTGCCAGGCCAGAAGTTCTTTTTCCAGTACCTTCTCTGCCGTTTCCAAATCGCCGCTTTGGACATACCATCCGTAATAACGGTTCAGGCACAGCACATCAAAGAGATCGCTGATGGTATCGGTGTGAGCGTCGCAGAACATTACATTGACGCAGGTGATCGGACGCGTCGGGTCGAGTTTACGCGTTGCTTCCGCCAGTGGCGCGAAATATTCTCGTGCACCTTGCGGACGGGTATCCGGTTCGTTGGCAATACTCCACATCACCACGCTTGGGTGGTTTTTGTCACGCGCTATCAGCTCTTTAATCGCCTGTAAGTGCGCCTGCTGAGTTTCCCCGTTGACAGCCTCTTCGCTGTACAGTTCTTTCGGCTTGTTGCCCGCTTCGAAACCAATGCCTAAAGAGAGGTTAAAGCCGACAGCTGCAGTTTCATCAATCACCACGATGCCATGTTCATCTGCCCACTCGAGCATCTCTTCAGCGTAAGGGTAATGCGAGGTTCGGTAGGAGTTGGCCCCAATCCAGTCCATTAATGCGTGATCGTGCACCATCAGCACGTTATCGAATCCTTTGCCTCGCAAATCCGCATCTTCATGACGACCAAAGCCAGTAAAGTAGAACGGTTTGTGGTTAATCAGGAACTGTTCGTCCTTCACTGCCACTGACCGGATGCCGACGCGCAGCGGGTAGATATCACACTCTGTCTGGCTTTTGGCTGTGACGCACAGTTCATAGAGATAACCTTCACCCGGTTGCCAGAGGTGGGGATTCACCACTTGCAAAGTCCCGCTGGTACCTTGTCCAGTTGCAACCACCTGCTGATCCGCATCACGCAGTTCAACGCTGACATCACCATTTGCTACCACCTGCCAGTCAACAGACGCGTGGTTACAGTCTTGCGCAACATGCGTCACCACGGTGATATCGTCCACCCAGGTGTTCGGCGTGGTGTAGACCATTACGCTGCGATGGATCCCGGCATAGTTAAAGAAATCATGGAAGTAAGACTGCTTTTTCTTGCCGTTTTCATCGGTAATCACCATTCCCGGCGGGATAGTCTGCCAGTTCAGTTCGTTGTTCACACAAACGGTGATACGTACACTTTTCCCGGCAATAACATACGGCGTAACATCGGCTTCAAATGGCGTATAGCCGCCCTGATGCTCCATCACTTCCTGATTATTGACCCACACTTTGCCGTAATGAGTGACCGCATCGAAACGCAGCACGATACGCTGGCCTGCCCAACCTTTCGGTATAAAGACTTCGCGCTGATACCAGACGTTGCCCACATAATTACGAATATCTGCATCGGCGAACTGATCGTTAAAACTGCCTGGCACAGCAATTGCCCGGCTTTCTTGTAACGCGCTTTCCCACCAACGCTGATCAATTCCACAGTTTTCGCGATCCAGACTGAATGCCCACAGGCCGTCGAGTTTTTTGATTTCACGGGTTGGGGTTTCTACAGGACGTAACATAAGGGACTCCTCATTCAAATAAAAATACTGGTCAACCTTTAATCTGATTAGTTAACCAATTCTGTGTTGCACACAGTTATCTGTGAGAAACCCATGGAAGAGAAATGGAAATAAAAAGAACTGACACCGCGATCAAAAAACCAAAATCTGCAATACGCACAGCGTGATATAGATCGCATTAATCTTTAAAACAGCGTTGACAGAAGCCATAAAATAAGCAATCAAACGTTCGTTCGGGCATCTTGAGAACGATAAACTCTCATGACATATGGCTACGGTGAATATTTTTGGGGGAATTCTCCGATCCCGGCTAGATTGTATTTTGTACAGGGAAATTAAAGTATGAAACGCGGGCACAGTTATCACCAGCCCGCGAAATGAGAGGATCAGGATGCGGTTAAGATACCGCCAATCATCGCGCGTAATCCCTGAGCAAACGACGCTTCACGCGCCAGATCTTCCGCTTCGATATCGGCCAGTACACCGTAGGTCAGATCCAGCAGTAAACGTGAAGTCATTGACGTGTTGATGTCTGGGCTTATCTCGCCTTTTTGCTGGGCATCACGCATCCGCTGGGCAACAAATTCAGTGATCGTCATATGCTTATTTTTAAGCATGGCGGCGACCTGTGGGTTACGCATCCCTTCCGCCATAATTTCGACCACCAGCGCCCGTTGCCCAAAGGCTTCATGGGTGAGAGAGACAATAGACTCGACCATATAGTCAACAAAATGAATCCCTTCAATCGGTTCCCGGAAACGGGCCAGCGCCCTCTCCTGGTCCTGTAAGATAATCGCCTGAATCAAGGCTTCTTTGGAGATGAAATGGTGATAAAGCGTCCCGGGACTAATGGCGCAGGATTTACAGATGGCTTTCATCGAGGCACTGTGAAATCCATTTTCTGAAAAAATCTCTCTGGCAGCATTGAGGATCCGGGTCCGTGTCGGTTGTGCTTCAGTCTGCATGTTATCCATCATTAAACCATTATAGTTAGCGTGAATAACTAGTTTACCGCGTTGTCAGGTGAGCGCCTATCATTGCTGTTGAATAGTGCTAAGGCACACTCTATTCGTATGCTTTTCATCCAGCTATTGGTTAACCAATAGCCGTGATTTGGCTGCCAGTTGTTTAGCAGAGACGTTGATGAATTGCACACGCTATCCCGGTAAACAACACATACGGCTGTTTACCGGTTCGTTAGTGTATTAATTGAGCTCCTGTACCCCACCACCGGAGACGGTGAGAATTTGTCCGCTTACCCAGCTGGCTGCAGGCGAGCAAAGGAACAGCGCCGCGTTAGCAATATCTTGCGGTTGACCCAGACGTCTGATCGGCGTGTGCTGTAACATTTTTTGTTCAATTTCTGGTGTAATAACGGATTTCAGGGCATCGGTTAATATTGCCCCCGGCGCAATGCCATTCACCCGAATATTTTTTTCACCCAGGTCAAATGCCATATTTCTGACCAGATGACTGGCCGCAGCTTTAGATGATGCATAGGAAGTCATGTTTATATTTTTATTTTCTGCCGCCATAGAAGTGATGGTCAGAATAACGCCACCGCCATTTTTTTTCCATTTCTGGCGCAACAAGTTGTGACAGATGGAAAAAAGAAAACACATTCAGTTCATAAGCACGGCGAAAATCCGCCATTGGCATATCAAACGGTTTAGGTCCACCGCCACCGGCGTTGTTAACCAGAATATCAACTTTACCCAGCTTACTGATAGCAAAGTCTGCCAGTGCAGAGAGTTCCTGTTCGGAAGTAATATCACAACGGCAGGCAAATGCCTGCCCCCCCAGTTGTTGAATTTCGTCTACAACATGGTTAGCTGCGTCGGCGTTAATATCACTGACCACCACAGATGCGCCAGCTGTCGCGAATGTAATGGCGATTTCTTTACCAATACCTGCACCCGCACCTGTGATGATGGCGCATTTTCCGTCGAGTCTCAGGTTGTCAGAATTAAACACATAAACCTCCTGTGAACTTCAGTAAAAATAAAAGGCACCGCCTGTGTGTAATGCCAGTCAGTTAAGCAACTGACTGGCTCTTTTTCGGGGCTGTGGGGTATTTCCAGGGCCTCTCCTTTACCACTCTCGGGAAGGCCCTTCCCCTTCTCGTCGGTAATTTCACAAGTTGTCCCATACTTGCAAGATCGCGCATCAGCTCCGGTATACGTCCCGGTGAAGCG
>NZ_MDGW01000159.1:0-5284 GCF_001712525.1 Shigella sp. FC1661 | reverse complement strand
CTGAGTTTTTTAAGTGACGTAAAACCGTGTTGAGGCCAACGCCCATAATGCGTGCACTGGCGCGACATCCGACGCCATTCATGGCCATATCAATGATTTCTGTGCGTACCGGGCTGAGAGGCGGTGTAAGTGAACTGTAGTTGCCATGTTTTACGGCAATGAGAGCAGAGATAGCGCTGATGTCCGGCAGTGCTTTTGCCGTTACGCACCACGCCTTCAGTAGCGGAGCAGGAAGGACATCTGATGGAAATGGAAGCCACGCAAGCACCTTAAAATCACCATCATACACTAAATCAGTAAGTTGGCAGCATTACCTGACTCAAGTTCTCTTGATAAGTTATATTGAGCTATAGCATTTCCATTATTTGCCGATATTATTAACCATTCGTGCTGTTTTCTGTATGATTTTGGCTCGCAAAAAAGGTAATATTTGTATAATTTAAATGCAGCATCACTATCACCTTGTGATGCCTTAAGTTCTTCTTTCCTCACATCATCTGGTGATAAAAAATTGAGCGAATATGTTGATATTATCTTTTCGCTATCATTACTCATATGACCTCCAGAGATAAGGGGGATTGTTATAAATATAAAGAGAAAATACCTCATACCTATGGTTTCCTTCGCTTGAATGTAAACTCATGTCCAGGCTGATTCGTGTCCATTTGCAATTGATTGTTTGCATCATAGAATCCTCCCCAAGGCTCTACCTTACCATTTGAATAGTACCAGTCATATTGGTCAGGAGCATAGACTCTCACACCTAGTTCATCTGCCAATTGCTGTGCATAAGAGTTATTTCCTTTTCCTGTATTACAGGATAACAGTCTTACTGACATTCCATGTTTAAATTTAGGATGATTTCGAACCTCATTAGCTAATGTCTTGACATCTATCTTATTATAATTTTCATCATATACTGATTGAGGATCACCATGTGTTCCAATTGTAATGATATTAGGATTATTCCAAACTTTCTCTGCATAATTTCGTATGTCTTCGTTAACTGGGAAGTGGTTTATATCTACGGCTAAGCCAAGAGGATCTGCATAATTTATTGGATTCAGCGGATATTTATATAAATTCCACCCCCCATTTAACCCAATCGGGTCCTGTGTAATATACCTCCCCTGTAACGGCTCGTAGTAACGATAACGATTATAGCACAGCCCCGATTCATCATCGTACTGCTGCCCCGGCAGGCGGTATGGCTGGAACAGATGATGCGGGTTCTCCTCATTAAGCTGATTCCCCCACTCGTCATACTCCCCACGCCATTCCGTTGCTCCTTCGGTACTGATGAGCGCCAGCGGCAGCCCCCGGTGGTCACAGTGATAAAGATGAATTTTTCGCTCAGGTAAATAAACCGGCTCTATCTGTGCCGCCAGCCGCTCCACCGTCAGCCCGCACTGTGCCAGCCACTGGCGGCTTTCACTGCTCACGCGGTCTGCCCGGATTTCCCCCTCCAGCCTGTCCAGCATCCTCACAAGTTCTGCCGGGAACACCACACCGTGGCCGTCCTCGCTTCCTTCCTGCTGCAACTTCTCCGCCAGGCTGCGGCGCTGCGCTTTCTGCAGCTCACCATTCTCTGTTTCGATACGGATGAGCGGCGTGAAGCTCCCCGGCTGGTATACCGTCTGGATACGCTTGGTATCGGTCTGTACCGTCGTCAGCCGGTCGCTGTCCCAGCCGTACCACGTCACCTCCGGTTTACGCGACAGCGACATCCATCCCGTCAGGTCACGCTCGCAACGCCACACCCGTTTCCCCGTCCGGCGGCCCAGCGGGTCGTAGAGATAGCGGCTCTCGACCAGTGGCTCCTCATGCTGTATCCGCGTATAAAACACCAGCCGGTGCTGGCTGTCGTAGTGGTAGTGGTGGGTCCGCTCGTCGTCCGTCCGTATCACACCCGTCGGGATGCGGTCCGTCTTCTCCGTCAGCCTGCCATACCTGTCATAGCGGTACAGGTAGTACGCGTCTTCGGTGATTCGGTTATCCGGCCACGCCGTGAGTGTACTGTCCGGGTGCAGCTCCGGGTCCGGCAGGCGGTTTCCCGCCGGGTCGGAGGCATACGGGATGCGGATATCCAGGTCTGATGCAAGGGTGCGCACACTCTCCAGCCTGCCCGTGGCACTGTAGCCGTATTCCCGCGACTGCCACGGGCCGCTGATGCGCACCAGGTCGCCATTGTCATTCCAGCCATAGTCACGGTCATACACCAGGCTGTTCAGGTGCTGACTCTGTAACCGGCCTGCGGGGGTGTAAGTGCTGGTCAGTTCATATGCATTATTGCCGAAGCTGCGCACCGTTTCCCGGTGCAGTCTATCCCGTGTGTACTCCACCAGCGGCGTGTCGCCCAGTTTCATTCCCGCCAGGTAACCGCTGCCATACGTTAGCCACTCCACCGGTGGCAGGCTGTCTGCCTGAAAGCGGTTTGCCAGCCCCTGCTCGTTGTAAGTGTGTTGCGTCTCATGCTGCCAGAGCAGTTCCCCCGTCTCCGGGTGATGTACCGTCTGGCGCTCGCCTGTGAGACGTCCCTTACGGTTATAACCGTAATGCACCGCCACCCGGTGGCCTTCGCTGAGATGGCTGATTTCTGTCAGCCAGCCGTGGTCGTTATACCGCCACTGCTCTGCCGGTTCGCCGTTCACCGTGCGGTGTGTGATACGGTCCGATGCATCGTAGTGCCAGAGGGTGATAAGCCCCTCATCCTCGCTCTGCGTGAGTTTCCCGGTCAGGTCATAACGGTAACGCTGCGTCCGCCCGTCAAAGCCGCGCTGCTGTATCAGGAGGTCAAGCACATCCCAGCTAAATTCTGTATGGCTGCCGTTCTCGTTGGTCAGGCTGATGACACGTCCCGCTGCATCGTATTCCATGCTGCGCGTCAGCCCACCCTGTGCGGTGCTGACGGCCTTTCCCCACGCATCGTACTGTGTCTCACTCCGGTTGCCGTCCGGGGCAATGATGGCGGTCGGGTCGCCTGCGGCGTTGTACTCATACTGCGTTTCACGGCCCTGCGTATCTTTCACCGAGATTAACTGGCCACGGTTGTCGTAACTGCGGTAAAGGCTGATGCTTTCCTCACGGTGAACCGCCGTCATTTGCCCGAAGCGGTCATATTCATAACGGGTTTCATAGCCTGAGCAGTCGGTGAAGGTCTGTAACTGCCCGTAGCGGCTCCACGTCATCTGCTTGCGGCTACCCGTCGCATCTTCTGTTACAGAGGGTAATTCACTGTGTGGATTATCATAACTGTAGCGGGTGACATCGCCGTTGCGTGCTGTTTCCTGCGTCAGACGCCCGTACTCATCATATTTCCGGCGTATTTCCAGTCCGTCAGGCCCGGTGGCTGAGGTTAACTGGTTTTGATTGTTATAGTAAAATTCCGATTTCCTGCCGTCCGGCGTGGTGATGCACGTGACGAGTCCCGTCACCACATTCGGACTGTATTCTGTTGTCCGGCCTGCTGCATCCGTCTGTGACTGGAGTCGCCCCATATAGTCAAATTTACTTCGGGTGATGCTGCCATCCGCGAATTCCTTTTTCACCACACGTTTCAGCCCGGCTTCACCTTCCGTGTGCAGCACCTCCCGCCGGTTCAGGCTGTCGGTGATGGTGATACGGTTTTTCTCATACTGATAGGCGTAGCTTAAGCCTGCCGGATTAAACTGCTCCGTCACGCGACCTATGTCGTCGTAGCGGTAACGCATCTCCGGCCTGCCTGCGTAACGGTGCGCCACCATCCGGCCCCGGTATTTATCATCGTAAGTAAAGTGGCGCATCTGAGTACCGCTGCGGTCATACACCGCCGCCAGCTCACCGCGTGCCGTCCAGTCGTAGCGTACCAGGGGGGCGGCGGGCAGATTCTCCGGGTATTCCGGGTCGTGCGTCAGCCACACCCCTGACAGGCGGATACCGTTATCCCGGCCATACTCCGTATAGTCCGGCAGTGAATCCGGGATATCCGATCCTTTCGTTCCTGCGGCGATGGCCTGCTGCCGGGCGTTTTCTGCCCGTTGCGCCTGCGTGGTCAGCACCAGGCAGAACTGACGGCCTGCCCCATCGGTCACGCCGGTGATTTCTCCGGTAAATTCGCCTGCGGCCTCACGGTGGAAGGTTTGCGTGCGCCCGAAGCGGTCCACCAGGCCGGTCAGCACCCGGTACGGCGGCAATGGGGCAGGCAGCACCTCATCCCCCCCCGGCACCCGCTCACTCCAGCCGAGTACCCACCACGGCCCCTGCGGACTGTTCGTCGCCAGATAAATATGCGGACTCAGGCGGAGTTCTTCCGGCAGAGCCTGCCAGAGTGGGGCAAGACGGTGACTTTCATTCAGTTTCGCCACGCCGCCGCGTACCAGCCAGAATAATTCGCTGCGGCTGAAACCATCCTCACCGGGAAACAGGTGCTCAAAATGAATGCTTCTGCCACCGTTATCATTGAGTATCAGTTCGTTATCGCGTATCTGTAAGCGGATATCAAAGGGTGCTTTCCAGCCAGGACCGAAGATACCGACGGGCGCAGGGGTTTTCGTCCGGTAGCTGCTGTAGGTGCGGGAGAGCACGAACGGTAACGGGCCGGGCAGCGCGAAATCGGTTTCGCCGGGCTGTACTTTGCACCGAGCAGCGGATTCACCGGGTTGCCGGAAGTGAATCCGCCGGGGCACACTGAGCAGGCCACGCCGGTTGGCGCACCAATTCTCACGCCTGCCGACCCCTGGACTATCGGGCCACCTTTCATTGTGGCATCGCCCTGACGTGCCGCTGGTTTTCCGCTCATCGCTGATATCCTTTTATGGTTCATCTGGCCTGATGCTGGCGGCACCGGACAAAATGATAAATAACGTTACTGTATGAAACGAAATACTCTCTTTTTGTATTATTTTTTTGACTGATATCGGTAATGACTCCAACTTACTGGTAGTGTTTTATGTTCAGATAATGCCCGATGACCTTGTCATGCAGCTCCACCGATTTTGAGAACGACAGTGACTTCCGTCCCAGCCTTGCCAGATGTTGTCTCAGATTCAGATTATGTCGCTCAATGCGCTGAGTGTAACGCTTGCTGATAACGTGCAGCTTTCCCTTCAGGCGTGATTCATACAGCGGCCAGCCATCCGTCATCCATACCACGACCTCAAAGGCCGACAGCAGGCTCAGAAGACGCTCCAGTGTGGCCAGAGTGCGTTCACCGAAGACGTGCGCCACAACCCTCCTCCGTATCCTGTCATACGCGTAAAACAGCCAGCGCTGACGTGATTTAGCACCGACGTAGCCCCACTGTTCG
>NZ_MDGW01000158.1:0-5414 GCF_001712525.1 Shigella sp. FC1661 | reverse complement strand
GTGCGTACCGGGCTGAGAGGCGGTGTAAGTGAACTGTAGTTGCCATGTTTTACGGCAATGAGAGCAGAGATAGCGCTGATGTCCGGCAGTGCTTTTGCCGTTACGCACCACGCCTTCAGTAGCGGAGCAGGAAAGACATCTGATGGAAATGGAAGCCACGCAAGCACCTTAAAATCACCATCATACACTAAATCAGTAAGTTGGCAGCATTACCCTGCCGTTTTTGCTTCATACTTACACCCTTCAACAATAAAAATGAGAGGGAATGCTTTTGGCCGGGAGTAGTTTACTGACGTTGCTCGATGATATCGCCACACTACTGGACGATATCTCCGTGATGGGCAAACTGGCGGCGAAGAAAACCGCCGGTGTATTAGGGGATGACTTATCGCTCAATGCGCAACAAGTTTCAGGCGTGCGGGCCAACCGGGAACTTCCCGTGGTCTGGGGCGTGGCGAAAGGATCGCTGATTAATAAAGTGATTCTGGTGCCGCTGGCGCTGATCATCAGTGCGTTTATCCCGTGGGCGATTACGCCTCTGTTGATGATTGGTGGCGCGTTTCTCTGCTTTGAAGGAGTAGAGAAAGTGCTGCATATGCTGGAGGCGCGTAAACATAAAGAAGATCCGGCGCAGAGCCAGCAGCGTCTGGAGAAGCTGGCGGCGCAGGATCCGCTGAAGTTTGAAAAGGACAAAATAAAAGGGGCGATTCGTACCGATTTTATATTGTCTGCCGAAATCGTCGCCATCACGCTGGGGATTGTGGCCGAAGCGCCGTTGCTTAATCAGGTGCTGGTGCTTTCAGGCATCGCGCTGGTAGTGACCGTGGGCGTCTACGGTCTGGTAGGGGTTATCGTTAAGATTGATGACCTGGGGTATTGGCTGGCGGAAAAATCCAGCGCGCTGATGCAGGCATTAGGTAAAGGGTTATTGATCATTGCGCCCTGGCTGATGAAAGCGTTATCGATTGTCGGCACGCTGGCGATGTTCCTTGTCGGCGGCGGGATTGTGGTACATGGTATTGCGCCGCTGCATCACGCCATTGAACATTTCGCCGGGCAGCAAAGTGCAGTGGTGGCGATGATATTACCGACTGTTTTAAATCTGATTCTTGGATTTATCATCGGCGGCATAGTGGTGCTGGGAGTGAAAGCCGTAGCGAAAATACGCGGTCAGGCACATTAATACTCGCACAGGCTATTATGCAAAATTCGCCATCTTCAACTAAGGTGAACAAGTTTCACTCGAAAAAAGGAGGCGAGTATGAGCTTTATGGTTAGTGAGGAAGTTACGGTTAAAGAGGGCGGCCCGCGGATGATTGTCACCGGATACTCCAGCGGTATGGTTGAGTGTCGTTGGTATGACGGTTACGGGGTCAAGCGGGAAGCTTTTCATGAAACCGAGCTTGTTCCGGGGGAGGGGAGTCGTTCTGCGGAAGAAGTTTGAAAGGGTATCATTAACACCAGGCCGGATCACTTCCGGCCTGGTGTGCCAATGCCTGCAATGAATGATAGTCGCGTTTTATCATGCCACCATTATAAAATTATCGCTGTTTTGCGGTACGCTATCGCCAGGTTATGCCAGAATCATAAAAAAGCAGGTTGGGAGTCGTCAGGGTGCAGCACGAGACAAAAATGGAAAACCAGAGCTGGTTGAAAAAAATCGCACGCCGCCTGGGGCCTGGTCATGTCGTTAATCTCTGCTTTATCGTGGTATTGCTTTTTTCCACCTTGCTGACCTGGCGTGAAGTGGTAGTGCTGGAAGATGCCTATATCTCCAGCCAGCGTAATCATCTGGAAAACGTAGCCAACGCGCTCGATAAGCATTTGCAGTATAACGTCGACAAACTGATCTTTTTGCGTAATGGCATGCGCGAAGCTCTCGTAGCGCCACTGGATTTCACTTCACTGCGTAATGCTGTAACCGAGTTCGAACAGCATCGCGACGAGCACGCCTGGCAAATTGAACTCAACCGACGACGCACCCTGTCAGTCAATGGCGTATCGGATGCATTAGTCAGCGAGGGGAATCTCCTGTCTCGCGAAAATGAAAGCCTCGACAATGAAATTACCGCTGCACTGGAAGTTGGTTACTTGCTGCGACTGGCGCACAACACCTCGTCGATGGTTGAACAGGCGATGTATGTCTCGCGTGCCGGATTTTACGTTTCGACGCAGCCGACCTTGTTTACGCGCAATGTACCAACGCGTTATTACGGCTATGTCACCCAACCCTGGTTTATCGGCCATTCGCAACGAGAAAATCGTCACCGCGCGGTACGCTGGTTTACTTCGCAACCGGAACACGCCAGCAATACTGAACCGCAGGTTACCGTCAGTGTTCCGGTAGACAGTAATAACTACTGGTATGGCGTGCTGGGGATGAGTATTCCCGTGCGTACCATGCAGCAATTTTTAAGAAACGCCATCGATAAAAACCTCGATGGTGAGTATCAGCTCTATGACAGTAAGCTGAGATTTTTGACCTCTTCCAATCCTGACCATCCAACAGGGAATATTTTTGATCCTCGTGAACTGGCCTTGCTGGCGCAGGCGATGGAACATGACACGCGGGGCGGCATTCGTATGGACAGTCGCTATGTTAGCTGGGAACGTCTGGACCATTTCGACGGTGTGCTGGTGCGCGTCCATACGCTAAGCGAAGGCGTGCGCGGCGATTTCGGCAGTATCAGCATTGCATTAACCCTGCTGTGGGCGCTCTTTACCACCATGTTACTCATCTCCTGGTATGTGATTCGCCGGATGGTTAGCAACATGTATGTTCTGCAAAGCTCGTTGCAGTGGCAGGCGTGGCACGACACCTTAACCCGTTTATATAATCGTGGCGCACTGTTTGAAAAAGCCCGTCCGCTCGCGAAATTGTGTCAGACGCACCAACATCCTTTTTCTGTCATTCAGGTCGACCTTGACCATTTTAAAGCGATTAATGACCGCTTTAGTCATCAGGCGGGCGACCGTGTTCTTTCTCATGCTGCCGGATTAATTAGCAGTTCCTTGCGTGCGCAGGACGTTGCCGGGCGGGTCGGTGGTGAGGAGTTTTGTGTGATTCTGCCAGGCGCGAGTCTGACGGAGGCTGCGGAAGTCGCAGAACGTATTCGCCTGAAGTTAAATGAAAAAGAGATGTTGATTGCTAAGAGTACGACGATACGCATCAGTGCCTCGTTGGGGGTAAGTAGCAGCGAGGAAACCGGTGATTATGATTTTGAACAACTCCAGTCACTGGCTGACCGTCGGCTTTATCTCGCTAAACAGGCCGGGCGTAATCGGGTATGCGCGAGCGATAACGCTTAACGAGCGGAGAAAAAATGGTCCAGCCCTTCACGCCATCCTTCCGGTCCTTCACGCTGCGTTCGCCAGACGCGGGCCGGATCCTCATCATGCAGATGCACCCCTTCACGGTTTAGCCCTTTCACAATCACCGCGTAATCTATTACCTCCAGTAAGGGCGCATCGTTTGGCCCATCGCCCAGGCCAAGTGTGGTTGGGCGTTTGCCTGATAATTGTTGATAGGTCGCGATAATCCAGTTGGCGGCCTGATCTTTTCCGGCAGAGGCATCCAGGACGTGCCAGAAGCGCGCACCCTGCATAAACTGTAAGCCCAGTTCGTTCAGACGAGCGGTAAATTGTGCCATACGCTCGTCACTGTCGCGCCAGATTAGCGTTACCGACGCCTCATGCAGCTGCGTCAGCGCCGCCTGGCTACGGCTTAATCCCGTCCATTCGGCGATGGTTGCATCGTCGACATCATCGAAAGTCGTGAATTTAAAATGTTCTTTCTCGCGTAGCGTATTTAAAACCTGGCTGATTTCGCCATGGCTAATACCTGAGATGATGCGTGGAAAACCGTCTATATCCTGCCATTGTTCAGCAAGCTGGATCACTGCGCCATTTTCGGCAATCAGTGGTACCCCTTGTAACCCCAACGTTTTTTGCAAGTACAGCATTTCCGCTGAAGTTTTACTGCTACAGAGAATGACGGGAACATTCGCTTCGCGTAAACGGCTGAGCCAGGGGGCAGCCGGTTGCCAGTCATAACTATGACTGTCCAGCAGGGTGCCATCAAGATCGCTAAAAACCAGTAGTGGTTGTTGAATTGAAAACATGGTCGCGCAGTTCTCCCCTTACCAGGATGATTCTCAAAACAGCACAAATAATCAAAGATGATTTTTTCGGGAGCGATCCCGTTGACGCCAGAGCCACCAAGGGGTGACGCACGTCACATTTCTATTCATAAGTAGCGTTAATCATTCATATCGCGAATATTTTCTTGTCAGCGAAAAAAATTGCGGATAAGGTGATGAACACATCAGATTTCCTGGTGTAACGAATTTTTTAAGTGCTTCTTGCTTAAGCAAGTTTCATCCCGACCCCTCAGGGTCGGGATTTTTTATTGTGCATTCAACGATTCACTTCAGAGACGCTGAAGTCATGAATATCCAGTTCGAAGGCATCCGCCAATTCACGCCATGTATGATATTCACGTCCATCGACGCTAACGTGTTCAGAATCGTTCTGGCTGCGATGAACTTCGCTTTCGCTAATTTCATTGATCGCCGCCAGCAGGGCATCGACATCGACGCTGACCTCACGTTTTGCGGTATCGCTGTACTCTTTTGCGGTTTTCATCATCTTTCCTCGCAACCGTTACTCTGTTGTTGCCGCCAGTCGTTAAGTCCGCCTGGCATCTCTTAAGTATAGACCGTCGAGAAAATCAGCACTCGCGCGCGCCTGGCGCTGCCAGAAAAACGAAATTGTTCTACACTGGCACAAAGCCACAGGAGGAAAACGATGAAGGTGAATGATCGGGTAACAGTCAAAACGGATGGCGGTCCGCGTCGTCCTGGCGTGGTACTAGCAGTTGAGGAGTTTAGTGAAGGCACAATGTACCTGGTTTCGCTGGAAGACTACCCGCTCGGCATCTGGTTCTTTAATGAAGCAGGGCATCAGGACGGTATCTTTGTGGAGAAAGCAGAGTAATCTTATTCAGCCTGACTGGTGGGAAACCACCAGTCAGAATGTGTTAGCGCATGTTGACAAAAATACCATTAGTCACATGGTAATGACTCCAACTTATTGATAGTGTTTTATGTTCAGATAATGCCCGATGACTTTGTCATGCAGCTCCACCGATTTTGAGAACGACAGCGACTTCCGTCCCAGCCGTGCCAGGTGCTGCCTCAGATTCAGGTTATGCCGCTCAATTCGCTGCGTATATCGCTTGCTGATTACGTGCAGCTTTCCCTTCAGGCGGGATTCATACAGTGGCCAGCCATCCGTCATCCATATCACCACGTCAAAGGGTGACAGCAAGCTCATAAGACGCCCCAGCGTCGCCATAGTGCGTTCACCGAATACGTGCGCAACAACCGTCTTCCGGAGCCTGTCATACGCGTAAA
>NZ_MDGW01000157.1:0-5450 GCF_001712525.1 Shigella sp. FC1661 | reverse complement strand
CCCCTGGGCGAAATGCGCCTGGTAAGCAGAGTTTTTGAAATGTAAGGCCTTTGAATAAGACAAAAGGCTGCCTCATCGCTAACTTTGCAACAGTGCCCTGCACTGAACGTCAGAAGCCGACTGCACTATAGCAGCGGAGGGGTTGGATCCATCAGGCAACGACGGGCTGCTGCCGGCCATCAGCGGACGCAGGGAGGACTTTCCGCAACCGGCCGTTCGATGCGGCACCGATGGCCTTCGCGCAGGGGTAGTGAATCCGCCAGGATTGACTTGCGCTGCCCTACCTCTCACTAGTGAGGGGCGGCAGCGCATCAAGCGGTGAGCGCACTCCGGCACCGCCAACTTTCAGCACATGCGTGTAAATCATCGTCGTAGAGACGTCGGAATGGCCGAGCAGATCCTGCACGGTTCGAATGTCGTAACCGCTGCGGAGCAAGGCCGTCGCGAACGAGTGGCGGAGGGTGTGCGGTGTGGCGGGCTTCGTGATGCCTGCTTGTTCTACGGCACGTTTGAAGGCGCGCTGAAAGGTCTGGTCATACATGTGATGGCGACGCACGACACCGCTCCGTGGATCGGTCGAATGCGTGTGCTGCGCAAAAACCCAGAACCACGGCCAGGAATGCCCGGCGCGCGGATACTTCCGCTCAAGGGCGTCGGGAAGCGCAACGCCGCTGCGGCCCTCGGCCTGGTCCTTCAGCCACCATGCCCGTGCACGCGACAGCTGCTCGCGCAGGCTGGGTGCCAAGCTCTCGGGTAACATCAAGGCCCGATCCTTGGAGCCCTTGCCCTCCCGCACGATGATCGTGCCGTGATCGAAATCCAGATCCTTGACCCGCAGTTGCAAACCCTCACTGATCCGCATGCCCGTTCCATACAGAAGCTGGGCGAACAAACGATGCTCGCCTTCCAGAAAACCGAGGATGCGAACCACTTCATCCGGGGTCAGCACCACCGGCAAGCGCCGCGACGGCCGAGGTCTTCCGATCTCCTGAAGCCAGGGCAGATCCGTGCACAGCACCTTGCCGTAGAAGAACAGCAAGGCCGCCAATGCCTGACGATGCGTGGAGACCGAAACCTTGCGCTCGTTCGCCAGCCAGGACAGAAATGCCTCGACTTCGCTGCTGCCCAAGGTTGCCGGGTGACGCACACCGTGGAAACGGATGAAGGCACGAACCCAGTGGACATAAGCCTGTTCGGTTCGTAAGCTGTAATGCAAGTAGCGTATGCGCTCACGCAACTGGTCCAGAACCTTGACCGAACGCAGCGGTGGTAACGGCGCAGTGGCGGTTTTCATGGCTTGTTATGACTGTTTTTTTGTACAGTCTATGCCTCGGGCATCCAAGCAGCAAGCGCGTTACGCCGTGGGTCGATGTTTGATGTTATGGAGCAGCAACGATGTTACGCAGCAGGGCAGTCGCCCTAAAACAAAGTTAACCCGGAACCAAAATTGTGAAAGTATCATTAATGGCTGCAAAAGCGAAAAACGGAGTGATTGGTTGCGGTCCACACATACCCTGGTCCGCGAAAGGAGAGCAGCTACTCTTTAAAGCCTTGACGTACAACCAGTGGCTTTTGGTGGGCCGCAAGACGTTCGAATCTATGGGAGCACTCCCTAATAGGAAATACGCGGTCGTTACTCGCTCAGCCTGGACGGCCGATAATGACAACGTAATAGTATTCCCGTCGATCGAAGAGGCCATGTACGGGCTGGCTGAACTCACCGATCACGTTATAGTGTCTGGTGGCGGGGAGATTTACAGAGAAACATTGCCCATGGCCTCTACGCTCCATATATCGACGATTGATATTGAGCCGGAAGGAGATGTTTTCTTTCCGAATATTCCCAATACCTTCGAAGTTGTTTTTGAGCAACACTTTAGCTCAAACATTAACTATTGCTATCAAATTTGGCAAAAGGGTTAACAAAGCTATGCAATTGACGGTAAAAAGCTTCGTTCGCTTCGCTTGCTACGCTTCTTACCGCAATTGATAACGGCGTTAGATGCACTAAGCACATAATTGCTCACAGCCAAACTATCAGGTCAAGTCTGCTTTTATTATTTTTAAGCGTGCATAATAAGCCCTACACAAATTGGGAGATATATCATGAAAGGCTGGCTTTTTCTTGTTATCGCAATAGTTGGCGAAGTAATCGCAACATCCGCATTAAAATCTAGCGAGGGCTTTACTAAGCTTGCCCCTTCCGCCGTTGTCATAATCGGTTATGGCATCGCATTTTATTTTCTTTCTCTGGTTCTGAAATCCATCCCTGTCGGTGTTGCTTATGCAGTCTGGTCGGGACTCGGCGTCGTCATAATTACAGCCATTGCCTGGTTGCTTCATGGGCAAAAGCTTGATGCGTGGGGCTTTGTAGGTATGGGGCTCATAATTGCTGCCTTTTTGCTCGCCCGATCCCCATCGTGGAAGTCGCTGCGGAGGCCGACGCCATGGTGACGGTGTTCGGCATTCTGAATCTCACCGAGGACTCCTTCTTCGATGAGAGCCGGCGGCTAGACCCCGCCGGCGCTGTCACCGCGGCGATCGAAATGCTGCGAGTCGGATCAGACGTCGTGGATGTCGGACCGGCCGCCAGCCATCCGGACGCGAGGCCTGTATCGCCGGCCGATGAGATCAGACGTATTGCGCCGCTCTTAGACGCCCTGTCCGATCAGATGCACCGTGTTTCAATCGACAGCTTCCAACCGGAAACCCAGCGCTATGCGCTCAAGCGCGGCGTGGGCTACCTGAACGATATCCAAGGATTTCCTGACCCTGCGCTCTATCCCGATATTGCTGAGGCGGACTGCAGGCTGGTGGTTATGCACTCAGCGCAGCGGGATGGCATCGCCACCCGCACCGGTCACCTTCGACCCGAAGACGCGCTCGACGAGATTGTGCGGTTCTTCGAGGCGCGGGTTTCCGCCTTGCGACGGAGCGGGGTCGCTGCCGACCGGCTCATCCTCGATCCGGGGATGGGATTTTTCTTGAGCCCCGCACCGGAAACATCGCTGCACGTGCTGTCGAACCTTCAAAAGCTGAAGTCGGCGTTGGGGCTTCCGCTATTGGTCTCGGTGTCGCGGAAATCCTTCTTGGGCGCCACCGTTGGCCTTCCTGTAAAGGATCTGGGTCCAGCGAGCCTTGCGGCGGAACTTCACGCGATCGGCAATGGCGCTGACTACGTCCGCACCCACGCGCCTGGAGATCTGCGAAGCGCAATCACCTTCTCGGAAACCCTCGCGAAATTTCGCAGTCGCGACGCCAGAGACCGAGGGTTAGATCATGCCTAGCATTCACCTTCCGGCCGCCCGCTAGCGGACCCGGGTCAGGTTCCGCGAAGGTGGGCGCAGACATGCTGGGCTCGTCAGGATCAAACTGCACTATGAGGCGGCGGTTCATACCGCGCCAGGGGAGCGAATGGACAGCGAGGAGCCTCCGAACGTTCGGGTCGCCTGCTCGGGTGATATCGACGAGGTTGTGCGGCTGATGCACGACGCTGCGGCGTGGATGTCCGCCAAGGGAACGCCCGCCTGGGACGTCGCGCGGATCGACCGGACATTCGCGGAGACCTTCGTCCTGAGATCCGAGCTCCTAGTCGCGAGTTGCAGCGACGGCATCGTCGGCTGTTGCACCTTGTCGGCCGAGGATCCCGAGTTCTGGCCCGACGCCCTCAAGGGGGAGGCCGCATATCTGCACAAGCTCGCGGTGCGACGGACACATGCGGGCCGGGGTGTCAGCTCCGCGCTGATCGAGGCTTGCCGCCATGCCGCGCGAACGCAGGGGTGCGCCAAGCTGCGGCTCGACTGCCACCCGAACCTGCGTGGCCTATACGAGCGGCTCGGATTCACCCACGTCGACACTTTCAATCCCGGCTGGGATCCAACCTTCATCGCAGAACGCCTAGAACTCGAAATCTAACGTCCGTTCGGGCATCGAGGTCCATGTCGGGGTGGGACGGGCCCGTGGCTTCAAGATCACTTGCAGTCCGACCGCGATGTCTTGGTTGCGCGAGAGGTTGTCGATATCCTCCACTTCCACTACAGACAATCTGCTGTTTTGCCGGCGGTGCTTCTTCCAGAGATATGCAGGACTCGCCGTTGAGTTCGCGTACCGTACGCTCAAGAATGACGCTGAAGTTTTTCCGGATGAATGCCGTGTTAGCCTGCGCCAGCTGCAGTGCTGTGTTAATACCCAGCGCATTCAGCTTTTCCGTCAGTCTGCGTCCTACTCCCCAGACCTCACCAACTGGCTGCAACCCCAGTAGCTTCAAGATCCGATTACGGTTTTCTGCCGTCAGCGCGACCACACCGGAAAACTGTGGCCATTGCTTTGTTGCCCACTGGGCACTTTTAGCCAGCGTTTTTGTAGGCGCAATGCCCACCCCCATGGTGAGTCCTGTCCAGCTCTTTACCTGTTCCCTGAGCTGATGACCAAAAATCTCCGGAGAGATGCAATGATTTATCCCCCGCAAATCAATGAACATTTCATCAATTGAGTAGGGCTCAACTGCGGGAGAAAGCGACTCCAGAACAGCCATAACCCGTTGGCTCATGCTGTGGTACAGCGCATAATTGCTGGAAAATACATGTATTTTCTTCTCCAGGCGCATTTGTCTCACCTGAAACCAGGGCTGCCCCATTCTGATGCCAAGGGCTTTTGCCTCCGGGCTGCGCGCGATCACACAGCCATCGTTATTGCTGAGTACGATGACCGGTTCGTTGCGAAGGTCCGGGCGGAAAACTTTTTCACATGAGGCGTAGAAACTGTTGATATCAGCCAGTGCAAACATCAGCGTAACTCCCGCGTCCTGTGTATCACGTGAGTGACAACACCAAAAATACAGATGTTTTCCGGATACAGTGTGCGGAACTCCGGGCTGTCTGAAACCGGCTCCAGTGCCGGGCGTGGGCGCAACAGCAGTCGTTTGACGGTGAACTCACCGTCGATCTCAGCGATAACGATGTCCCCGTGTTGTGGTTTTTCGGCCCTGTCCACTACCAGCAGATCACCATTCTGCACGCCAGCCTGGTTCATCGATTCACCGCTGGCGCGCAGAAAGAAGGTGGCTGCAGGTCTGCTGATGCAATAGCTGTTCAGATCCAGTTCCTGCTCAGCATAATCAGTGGCAGGCGAAGGAAAACCGGCCTGGCAACGATCGGCAAACAACGGTCGCACGTAACTGTCATCGCCTGAAGGGTCAGCCGGACGGTGATAAACGGTACTCATGCTGCAGGCAGCCAGCTGTCGTCCTGCCAGATTTCTTCCAGCAGAGACAGGATACGTTCTTTATCCTTGTCGTTGCGGGCTCCTGTGACAGATACAGACGGGGCGCTGCCCTGGTCTATACGCAGCCAGGCACTGTTGCAAAGTTAGCGATGAGGCAGCCTTTTGTCTTATTCAAAGGCCTTACATTTCAAAAACTCTGCTTACCAGGCGCATTTCGCCCAGGGGAT
>NZ_MDGW01000156.1:0-5475 GCF_001712525.1 Shigella sp. FC1661 | reverse complement strand
CGAACAGTGGGGCTACGTCGGTGCTAAATCACGTCAGCGCTGGCTGTTTTACGCGTATGACAGGATACGGAGGAGGGTTGTGGCGCACGTCTTCGGTGAACGCACTCTGGCCACACTGGAGCGTCTTCTGAGCCTGCTGTCGGCCTTTGAGGTCGTGGTATGGATGACGGATGGCTGGCCGCTGTATGAATCACGCCTGAAGGGAAAGCTGCACGTTATCAGCAAGCGTTACACTCAGCGCATTGAGCGACATAATCTGAATCTGAGACAACATCTGGCAAGGCTGGGACGGAAGTCACTGTCGTTCTCAAAATCGGTGGAGCTGCATGACAAGGTCATCGGGCATTATCTGAACATAAAACACTATCAGTAAGTTGGAGTCATTACCATCATCGGCTTCTATAACGAAATCGATACGGATTAGTGTGTTACTCGTCTTCATCCTCAAAACGCGCCACGATTCGCTCGCCGGAGTGGTTGGCACGCAGCTCTTCTGCCACCAGCGCGATTGCCTGGCCGCTGCTCATCCCTTGTGCCATCAGTTCCTGGATCCGCTCGACAGCTTTTTGCTGCTGTTCATGGGTGAGTGAAGGTAAACCTGCAAACATTGTTAACTCCTGCTAAATTGTTGGCGCTAATTATTTCATGCTACCCGGCACATAGCCAGTAGAGTCAGGACTGATGAAGACGTTATCTCCCGCTGTGATTACTTTACCCTGGCGTCAGGACGCCGCTGAATTTTATTTCTCCCGCTTAAGCCACCTGCCGTGGGCGATGCTTTTACACTCCGGCTATGCCGATCATCCGTATAGCCGCTTTGATATTGTGGTCGCCGAGCCGATTTGCACTTTAACCACTTTCGGTAAAGAAACCGTTGTTAGTGAAAGCGAAAAACGCACAACGACCACTGATGACCCGCTACAGGTGCTCCAGCAGGTGCTGGATCGCGCAGACATTCGCCCAACGCATAACGAAGATTTGCCATTTCAGGGCGGCGCACTGGGGTTGTTTGGCTACGATCTGGGCCGCCGTTTTGAGTCACTGCCAGAAATTGCGGAACAAGATATCGTTCTGCCGGATATGGCAGTGGGTATCTACGATTGGGCGCTCATTGTCGACCACCAGCGTCATACAGTTTCTTTGCTGAGTCATAATGATGTCAATGCCCGTCGGGCCTGGCTGGAAAGCCAGCAATTCTCGCCGCAGGAAGATTTCACGCTCACTTCCGACTGGCAATCCAATATGACCCGCGAGCAGTACGGCGAAAAATTTCGCCAGGTACAGGAATATCTGCACAGCGGTGATTGCTATCAGGTGAATCTCGCCCAGCGTTTTCATGCGACCTATTCTGGCGATGAATGGCAGGCATTCCTTCAGCTTAATCAGGCCAACCGCGCGCCATTTAGCGCTTTTTTACGTCTTGAACAGGGTGCAATTTTAAGCCTTTCGCCAGAGCGGTTTATTCTTTGTGATAATAGTGAAATCCAGACCCGCCCGATTAAAGGCACGCTACCACGCCTGCCCGATCCTCAGGAAGATAGCAAACAAGCAGAAAAACTGGCGAACTCAGCGAAAGATCGTGCCGAAAATCTGATGATTGTCGATTTAATGCGTAATGATATCGGTCGTGTTGCCGTAGCCGGTTCGGTAAAAGTACCAGAGCTCTTCGTGGTGGAACCCTTCCCTGCCGTGCATCATCTGGTCAGCACTATAACGGCGCGACTACCAGAACAGTTACACGCCAGCGATCTGCTGCGCGCAGCTTTTCCTGGTGGCTCAATAACCGGGGCTCCGAAAGTACGGGCTATGGAAATTATCGACGAACTGGAACCGCAGCGACGTAATGCCTGGTGCGGCAGCATTGGCTATTTGAGCTTTTGCGGCAACATGGATACCAGCATTACTATCCGCACGCTGACTGCCATTAACGGACAAATATACTGCTCTGCGGGCGGTGGAATTGTCGCCGATAGCCAGGAAGAAGCGGAATATCAGGAAACTTTTGATAAAGTTACTAAGATATTACGCCAACTGGAGAAGTAAGACGTGGAATACCGTAGCCTGACGCTTGATGATTTTTTATCTCGCTTTCAACTTTTGCGCCCGCAAATTAACCGGGAAACCCTAAATCATCGTCAGGCTGCCGTGTTAATCCCCATCGTCCGTCGACCGCAACCGGGGTTGTTGCTGACTCAGCGTTCAATTCATCTGCGTAAACACGCTGGACAAGTGGCATTCCCTGGAGGTGCAGTCGATGACACGGACGCATCAGTTATCGCCGCCGCGCTGCGCGAAGCTGAAGAAGAGGTCGCTATACCGCCTTCCGCCGTTGAAGTTATCGGCGTGCTGCCGCCCGTCGATAGCGTAACTGGCTATCAGGTAACCCCAGTGGTCGGCATTATCCCACCCGATCTGCCGTATCGCGCCAGTGAAGATGAAGTCTCGGCGGTGTTTGAAATGCCGCTCGCCCAGGCATTACATCTGGGTCGTTATCACCCTTTAGATATCTACCGCCGTGGCGATTCACATCGGGTATGGCTGTCCTGGTACGAACAGTATTTTGTATGGGGAATGACCGCAGGCATAATTCGTGAGCTGGCGCTGCAAATTGGTGTGAAACCCTGACTATACTTATCTTTACATCTACAAAACACTACTTGAGACAATCATCGCAATATTAGTTAAATCGCGGTTTTTGATTAGTTTAATTCATGTGAATAGTTAAGCCAGTCGCCGCGTTCCCTCTTACACTATGCGCTGTTATTAGTTCGTTACTGGAAGTCCAGTCACCTTGTCAGGAGTATTATCGTGATTAGTCTATTCGACATGTTTAAGGTGGGGATTGGTCCCTCATCTTCCCATACCGTAGGGCCTATGAAGGCGGGTAAACAGTTCGTCGATGATCTGGTCGAAAAAGGCTTACTGGATAGCGTTACTCGCGTTGCCGTGGACGTTTATGGTTCACTGTCGCTGACGGGTAAAGGCCACCACACCGATATCGCCATTATTATGGGTCTTGCAGGTAACGAACCTGCCACCGTGGATATCGACAGTATTCCCGGTTTTATTCGCGACGTAGAAGAGCACGAACGTCTGCTGCTGGCACAGGGACGGCATGAAGTGGATTTCCCGCGCGACAACGGGATGCGTTTTCATAACGGCAACCTGCCGCTGCATGAAAACGGTATGCAAATCCACGCCTATAACGGCGATGAAGTCGTCTACAGCAAAACTTATTATTCCATCGGCGGCGGTTTTATCGTCGATGAAGAACACTTTGGTCAGGATGCTGCCAACGAAGTAAGCGTGCCGTATCCGTTCAAATCTGCCACCGAACTGCTCGCGTACTGTAATGAAACCGGCTATTCGCTGTCAGGTCTCGCTATGCAGAACGAACTGGCGCTGCACAGCAAGAAAGAGATCGACGAGTATTTCGCGCATGTCTGGCAAACCATGCAGGCATGTATCGATCGCGGGATGAACACCGAAGGTGTACTGCCAGGCCCGCTGCGCGTGCCACGTCGTGCGTCTGCCCTGCGCCGGATGCTGGTTTCCAGCGATAAACTGTCTAACGATCCGATGAATGTCATTGACTGGGTAAACATGTTTGCGCTGGCAGTTAACGAAGAAAACGCCGCCGGTGGTCGTGTGGTAACTGCGCCAACCAACGGTGCCTGCGGTATCGTTCCGGCAGTGCTGGCTTACTATGACCACTTTATTGAATCGGTCAGCCCGGACATCTATACCCGTTACTTTATGGCAGCGGGCGCGATTGGTGCATTGTATAAAATGAACGCCTCTATTTCCGGTGCGGAAGTTGGTTGCCAGGGCGAAGTGGGTGTTGCCTGTTCAATGGCTGCTGCGGGTCTTGCAGAACTGCTGGGCGGTAGCCCGGAACAGGTTTGCGTGGCGGCGGAAATTGGCATGGAACACAACCTTGGTTTAACCTGCGACCCGGTTGCAGGGCAGGTTCAGGTGCCGTGCATTGAGCGTAATGCCATTGCCTCTGTGAAGGCGATTAACGCCGCACGGATGGCTCTGCGCCGCACCAGTGCACCGCGCGTCTCGCTGGATAAGGTCATCGAAACGATGTACGAAACCGGTAAGGACATGAACGCCAAATACCGCGAAACCTCACGCGGTGGTCTGGCAATCAAAGTCCAGTGTGACTAATACTTCTTACTCGCCCATCTGCAACGGATGGGCGAATTTATACCCGCTTTCTCGTCTGCTGTAATATTCCCCACTACACATCTACTGTTGCGTCAGGCGTTTGTCGCCATACGCTTACAGGGTGGCCCGCATGCAAAAAGCACAACGGATCATTAAAACCTATCGACGTAATCGAATGATTGTTTGTACGATTTGCGCACTCGTTACGCTCGCTTCGACCCTGAGCGTGCGATTTATTTCACAGCGTAACTTAAATCAACAACGGGTAGTACAATTCGCCAATCACGCTGTAGAGGAATTAGATAAAGTACTGCTTCCCCTACAGGCAGGTAGCGAAGTCTTGCTTCCGCTGATTGCCCTGCCCTGCTCTGTCGCCCATTTGCCATTACGTAAACAGGCGGCAAAACTCCAAACTGTGCGATCCATTGGCCTGGTGCAAGACGGCACACTCTATTGCTCCAGCATTTTTGGTTATCGCAATGTGCCCGTCGTGGACATTCTGGCTGAACTTCCTGCACCGCAACCACTTTTACGCCTGACGATCGACCGTGCCCTGATTAAAGGCAGTCCGGTTTTGATTCAATGGACGCCTGCAGCGGGCAGTAGCAATGCTGGGGTCATGGAGATGATTAACATCGACTTACTGACGGCAATGCTCCTTGAGCCACAACTGCAGCAAATCAGTAGCGCCAGCCTGACGGTGGACAAACGGCATTTGCTCTATGGTAATGGGCTGGTAGATTCCCTTCCGCAACCTGAAGACAATGAAAACTATCAGGTTTCTTCGCAACGCTTTCCTTTTACCATTAACGTTAATGGTCCGGGGGCTACGGCGCTGGCATGGCACTATCTTCCAACACAATTACCGCTGGCGGTGCTGCTAAGTTTGAGGTAGCCTGAGTTTAACGGACACTCCTTCCTGAAATAGAATGGCATCAGAAGGAGCTAATAATGAGCAGAAAAAACCAACGTTACTCTAAAGAGTTCAAAGCCGAAGCTGTCAGAACGGTTCTTGAAAATCAACTTTCGATCAGTGAAGGCGCTTCCCGATTATCCCTTCCTGAAGGCACTTTAGGACAATGGGTTACCGCCGCCAGAAAAGGGCTCGGTACTCCTGGTTCCCGCACGGTGGCTGAACTGGAATCTGAAATTCTGCAACTGCGTAAGGCGTTAAATGAAGCTCGCCTTGAGCGAGATATATTAAAAAAAGCAACAGCGTATTTTGCACAGGAGTCGCTGAAAAATACGCGTTAATCGAACAATGGCGACAACAATTTCCCATTGAAGCGATGTGTCAGGTAT
>NZ_MDGW01000166.1:0-33224 GCF_001712525.1 Shigella sp. FC1661 | reverse complement strand
TCGGCCTTTGAGGTCGTGGTATGGATGACGGATGGCTGGCCGCTGTATGAATCACGCCTGAAGGGAAAGCTGCACGTTATCAGCAAGCGTTACACTCAGCGCATTGAGCGACATAATCTGAATCTGAGACAACATCTGGCAAGGCTGGGACGGAAGTCACTGTCGTTCTCAAAATCGGTGGAGCTGCATGACAAGGTCATCGGGCATTATCTGAACATAAAACACTATCAGTAAGTTGGAGTCATTACCGACTGGCTAATGTTTAATTAAGGTTTCAGTTGTTAATGAAGTGATAAATATTGCCGGAATATATTATGAGTTTGGTTGTGGAATAAAAAGGCCGGAGATATTCTCCGGCACTTTTATGTCAGGCAAGGCGTTCGTTGCCAGATGCGGCGTGAACGCCTTATCGCGCAGGTTTAGGGGCCAGTCCGGGCGTTTAACGTTTTTTGCCCATTGCCGCCGCCAGCGCATCCATCATCGCGCTATTACCGGCAGGCTGCGCTTCACGACCGCGTGGTTTGGCTGCCGGGCGGTTGTTTTGCGGGCGTTCATTACCGCCGCCGCGACGGGCGTTGGTTTCGCCAGGCTGCTCGTCCAGACGCATAGTCAGGGCGATACGTTTACGCTGAAGATCCACTTCCAGCACTTTCACCTTCACAATGTCGCCCGCTTTCACCACGGTATGCGGATCTTCCACAAACTTGTTCGACAATGAAGAGATGTGAACCAGGCCGTCCTGATGCACGCCGATATCGACAAACGCGCCAAAGTTGGTGACGTTGGTCACCGCACCTTCGAGGATCATACCCGGTTGCAGGTCGTTCATTGTCTCGACGCCATCGGCAAACTGAGCGGTTTTAAATTCCGGACGCGGATCGCGACCCGGTTTTTCCAGCTCTTTGATGATGTCAGTTACTGTCGGCACACCGAATTTTTCATCAGTAAAGTCAGACGCTTTCAGGTTACGCAGTTCGCTGCTGTTACCCATCAGATCTTTCAGTGCCTGCTGTGTTGCTGCCAGAATGCGTTCCACCACCGGATAGGCTTCCGGGTGGACGGTAGAAGCATCCAGCGGGTTATCACCGTGGTTAATGCGCAAGAAGCCCGCGCACTGCTCGAAGGCTTTCGGCCCCAGACGGCTGACTTTCAGCAGTTGCTGACGGTTCTGGAACTGGCCGTTCTCATCGCGCCAGGCCACGATGTTTTGCGCCATCATGCGCGTCAGGCCCGCCACGCGGGTTAACAGCGGAACAGAAGCAGTGTTGAGATCGACGCCAACGGCGTTTACGCAGTCTTCTACTACTGCGTCCAGTTTGCGGGCCAGTTGCGTCTGGCTGACGTCATGCTGATACTGACCTACGCCGATAGATTTCGGATCGATTTTCACCAGCTCCGCCAGCGGATCCTGCAAACGGCGGGCGATAGACACCGCGCCACGCAGCGAAACGTCGAGATCCGGGAACTCCTGCGCTGCCAGCTCGGAAGCTGAGTAAACCGACGCGCCAGCTTCGCTGACGATCACTTTCTGTGCGGTCACTTTCGGGAACTGCTTCTGCACGTCGAGATAGAAACGTTCAGTTTCGCGGGAAGCTGTACCGTTGCCGATCGCCACCAGTTCAACGTTATGTTTTTCACACAAGGCAGCAACGGTCATCGCTGCTTTTGCGGCTTGTCCGGTGTGCGGGTAAATGGTATCGGTCGCTACCAGTTTGCCAGTGGCATCGACCACCGCCACTTTTACCCCAGTACGCAGACCCGGATCGAGGCCCATCGTTGCACGCAGTCCGGCAGGGGCCGCCATCAGCAGATCGTGCAGGTTACGGGCAAAGACGTTGATTGCTTCATCTTCCGCGCGTTCGCGCACGGTACCCATCAGTTCGGTTTCCAGATGCATCAGCACCTTGATGCGCCAGGTCCAGCTCACTACGCCTTTGCGCCAGCTATCCGCCGGGGCATTGTTCAGGCGCAGGCCAAGGTGATCCATGATGATTTGCTCGCAATAGCTCTCTTTGGGCGGCTCATCGAACTGCGGATCGGCATTCAGCGAAAGCTGGAGTACGCCTTCGTTACGCCCACGGAACATCGCCAGCGCGCGGTGAGAAGGCACCGTGGACAACGGTTCGTGATGATCGAAATAGTCGCGGAATTTCGCCCCTTCCTCTTCTTTACCGCTCACCACCGTAGAAACCAAATGCGCGTTCTTCCACAGATAATCACGCACTTTCGCCAGCAGCGCGGCATCTTCGGCAAACCGTTCCATCAGGATATAGCGCGCGCCATCCAGCGCGGCTTTGGTATCTGCCACGCCTTTATCGGCATCAACATATTGTGCAGCGGCGACTTCTGGCGTGTGTGACGGATCGCTCCACAGCAGGTCAGCCAACGGCTCAAGCCCTGCTTCAATGGCGATTTGCCCGCGGGTGCGGCGTTTAGGTTTGTAGGGCAGGTAGAGGTCTTCGAGTTCGGTTTTGCTTAGGGTGGCGTTGATGGCCTTCGCCAGATCATCGGTGAGTTTGCCTTGCTCGGAAATGGACTTGAGGATCGCCTGACGTCTCTCTTCCAGCTCGCGCAGATAGCTCAGACGCGTTTCCAGATTACGCAGCTGCGTGTCATCCAGACCGCCGGTGATTTCCTTACGATAACGTGCGATAAACGGCACGGTATTCCCTTCGTCAAGCAGGCGAACGGCAGCGTCAACCTGTTCCGGGCGCGCCTGAATTTCACCCGCAATAATGCGGCAGAACGAATCATTCATCATGGTTTGAGTTCATCTTTTCGGATCAAAAATCAGGGGATAGTTATACGGACTGGCTGGCAAAAATGCCAGCCATCGGCAGGAGGTTAAGACTCTTCCTTACGGTTTCACGTACTCGATAGCATTAACATACCAGCTCGCTTCCCCGGCAGGGGTATTCACCACCGCCAGATCGCCGACTTCTTTTTTCAGCAATGCGCGGGCCATCGGGGAATCGATAGAGATGTAATCTTTACGGCCAAAAATTTCATCGTAGCCGACAATACGGAAACGGTGAGTCACGCCATCGTCGTTTTCAATCTCCACCCACGCGCCAAAAAAGACTTTGCCTTCCTGCTGAGGGGAGTAATCGACGATTTTGAGATTTTCCATGCATTTAGTGAGATAGCGCACGCGACGGTCGATTTCACGCAGACGCTTTTTATTATACTGATAGTCAGCATTTTCGCTGCGGTCGCCCAGACTTGCGGCCCAGGTCACCTTTTTTGTGACCTCCGGGCGTTCTTCACGCCAGAGATAATTAAGCTCTTGTTTGAGTTTTTCATACCCTTCCCGGGTAACCAGGGGCGTTTTCATCTCGTTGATTCCCTTTGTCTGTTTGATAATGCGCACATTGGGTATAACGTGATCATATCAACAGAATCAATAATGTTTCGCCGAATAAATTGTATACTTAAGCTGCTGTTTAATATGCTTTGTAACAATTTAGGCTGAAATTCATACCAGATTTAGCTGGTGACGAACGTGAGCTTTTTTAAGAATACACGCTTACAAATTGTTGCGAACCTTTGGGAGTACAAACAATGCAAGAGAACTACAAGATTCTGGTGGTCGATGACGACATGCGCCTGCGTGCGCTGCTGGAACGTTATCTCACCGAACAAGGCTTCCAGGTTCGAAGCGTCGCTAATGCAGAACAGATGGATCGCCTGCTGACTCGTGAATCTTTCCATCTTATGGTACTGGATTTAATGTTACCTGGTGAAGATGGCTTGTCGATTTGCCGACGTCTTCGTAGTCAGAGCAACCCGATGCCGATCATTATGGTGACGGCAAAAGGGGAAGAAGTGGACCGTATCGTAGGCCTGGAGATTGGCGCTGACGACTACATTCCAAAACCGTTTAACCCGCGTGAACTGCTGGCCCGTATTCGTGCGGTGCTGCGTCGTCAGGCGAACGAACTGCCAGGCGCACCGTCACAGGAAGAGGCGGTAATTGCTTTCGGTAAGTTCAAACTTAACCTCGGTACGCGCGAAATGTTCCGCGAAGATGAGCCGATGCCGCTCACCAGCGGTGAGTTTGCGGTACTGAAGGCACTGGTCAGCCATCCGCGTGAGCCGCTCTCCCGCGATAAGCTGATGAACCTTGCCCGTGGTCGTGAATATTCCGCAATGGAACGCTCCATCGACGTGCAGATTTCGCGTCTGCGCCGCATGGTAGAAGAAGATCCAGCGCATCCGCGTTACATTCAGACCGTTTGGGGCCTGGGCTACGTCTTTGTACCGGACGGCTCTAAAGCATGAGGCGATTGCGCTTCTCGCCACGAAGTTCATTTGCCCGTACGTTATTGCTCATCGTCACCTTGCTGTTCGCCAGCCTGGTGACGACTTATCTGGTGGTGCTGAACTTCGCGATTTTGCCGAGCCTCCAGCAGTTTAATAAAGTCCTCGCGTACGAAGTGCGTATGTTGATGACCGACAAACTGCAACTGGAGGACGGCACGCAGTTGGTTGTGCCTCCCGCTTTCCGTCGGGAGATCTACCGTGAGCTGGGGATCTCTCTCTACTCCAACGAGGCTGCCGAAGAGGCAGGTCTGCGTTGGGCGCAACACTATGAATTCTTAAGCCATCAGATGGCACAGCAACTGGGCGGCCCGACGGAAGTGCGCGTTGAGGTCAACAAAAGTTCGCCTGTCGTCTGGCTGAAAACCTGGCTGTCGCCCAATATCTGGGTACGCGTGCCGCTGACCGAAATTCATCAGGGCGATTTCTCTCCGCTGTTCCGCTATACGCTGGCGATTATGCTATTGGCGATAGGCGGGGCGTGGCTGTTTATTCGTATCCAGAACCGACCGTTGGTCGATCTCGAACATGCTGCTTTGCAGGTCGGTAAAGGGATTATTCCACCGCCGCTGCGTGAATATGGCGCGTCCGAGGTACGTTCGGTTACCCGCGCCTTTAACCATATGGCGGCTGGTGTTAAGCAACTGGCGGATGACCGCACGTTGCTGATGGCGGGGGTAAGTCATGACTTACGCACGCCGCTGACGCGTATTCGCCTGGCGACCGAGATGATGAGCGAACAGGATGGCTACCTGGCCGAATCGATCAATAAAGATATCGAAGAGTGCAACGCCATCATTGAGCAGTTTATCGACTACCTGCGCACCGGGCAGGAGATGCCGATGGAAATGGCGGATCTCAACGCAGTACTCGGTGAGGTTATTGCTGCCGAAAGTGGCTATGAGCGGGAAATTGAAACCGCGCTTTACCCCGGCAGCATTGAAGTGAAAATGCACCCGCTGTCGATCAAACGCGCGGTGGCGAATATGGTGGTCAACGCCGCCCGTTACGGCAATGGCTGGATCAAACTCAGCAGCGGGACGGAGCCGAATCGCGCCTGGTTCCAGGTGGAAGATGACGGTCCGGGAATTGCGCCGGAACAACGTAAGCACCTGTTCCAGCCGTTTGTCCGCGGCGACAGTGCACGCACCATTAGCGGCACGGGATTAGGGCTGGCAATTGTGCAGCGTATCGTGGATAACCATAACGGGATGCTGGAGCTTGGCACCAGCGAGCGGGGCGGGCTTTCCATTCGCGCCTGGCTGCCAGTGCCGGTAACGCGGGCGCAGGGCACGACAAAAGAAGGGTAAATAAACGGGAGGCGAAGGTGCCTCCCGTTTTGCTTTCTATAAGATACTGGATAGATATTCTCCAGCTTCAAATCATTACAGTTTCGGACCAGCCGCTACCAGCGCGGCACCCGCAGGGGTGTCGGTGTATTTATCGAAGTTGTCGATAAACAGTTTCGCCAGGGTTTCGGCTTTTTCCTGCCACTGTTCCGGAGAAGCGTAGGTGTTACGCGGATCGAGAATCTTCGTGTCTACGCCCGGCAGTTCGGTTGGGATCGCCAGGTTAAACATCGGCAGAGTGAAGGTTTCTGCATTATCCAGCGAACCGTTGAGGATGGCGTCGATAATGGCGCGGGTATCTTTAATCGAGATACGTTTGCCTGTGCCGTTCCAGCCAGTGTTAACCAGATAAGCCTGCGCGCCCGCCGCCTGCATACGTTTCACCAGCACTTCTGCGTACTGAGTCGGGTGCAGCGACAGGAATGCCGCGCCGAAGCAAGCGGAGAAGGTTGGCGTCGGTTCGGTGATGCCACGCTCAGTACCGGCCAGTTTGGCGGTGAAGCCAGAGAGGAAGTGATACTGGGTTTGATCGGCAGTCAGGCGAGAAACCGGCGGCAACACGCCGAAAGCATCAGCAGTCAGGAAGATAACCTTAGTCGCGTGGCCCGCTTTGGAAACCGGCTTAACGATGTTATCGATGTGATAGATTGGATAAGAAACGCGGGTGTTCTCGGTTTTTGAACCATCATCAAAGTCGATAGTGCCATCTTCACGCACGGTGACGTTTTCCAGCAGCGCATCACGACGGATAGCGTTGTAGATTTCAGGTTCCGCTTCTTTCGACAGTTTGATAGTTTTTGCGTAGCAGCCGCCTTCGAAATTAAACACGCCGTCATCGTCCCAGCCGTGTTCGTCATCGCCAATCAGGCGGCGTTTCGGGTCGGTGGAAAGGGTGGTTTTACCGGTGCCGGAAAGGCCGAAGAACACCGCAACATCGCCTTTCTCGCCAACGTTGGCGGAGCAGTGCATAGAAGCGATACCTTTCAGCGGCAGCAGGTAGTTCATCATCGAGAACATCCCTTTCTTCATTTCGCCGCCGTACCAGGTGCCGCCAATCAGCTGCATGCGCTCGGTCAGGTTAAACGCCACGAAGTTTTCGGAGTTCAGACCCTGTTCTTTCCACTGCGGGTTAGTGCACTTCGCGCCGTTCATAACGATAAAGTCTGGTTTGAAACCTGCCAGCTCTTCATCGCTCGGGCGAATAAACATGTTTTTGACAAAATGCGCCTGCCAGGCCACTTCGGTGATGAAACGGACGGAAAGACGAGTATCCGGGTTCGCACCACAGAAAGCGTCGACAACGAACAGACGTTTGCCGGAAAGCTGCCTGGTCACCAGGCCTTTCAGATGCTGCCAGGTTTCCGGAGAGAGAGGTTTGTTGTCGTTCTTACCTTTGCCTTTGTCTGCCCACCAGAAAGTATCGCGAGTGGTATCGTCACGGACGATATACTTATCTTTTGGTGAACGACCGGTGAAGATCCCGGTATCGACGGCAACGGCACCCAGATTAGTTAACACCCCGCGCTCATAACCTGTCAGGCTCGGATCGAGCTCTTCCTGATACAGCAGGTCGTAGCTTGGGTTGTAAACGATATCATGTACGTCACTGATACCATAAGCCTCGAGTTCTTGCGGGGTCAAACCATTGTTAACGCGCATTTCACTGCTCCTTAGCCAATATGTATTGCCTGAATAGTAAAGTCTTTTTGGGGTGTTAACCGCGACAAGGCTCATAGATTTACGTATCTGGAGAAATTCATATTTGACAAAAAACTCCGTGATTCCTGTCACGAAACGGTTGCTATTATCGCAGAAATAGCATTTTAGGTGTGGAAAATGTTCTCAAAAGGTTAAATCTTGGTTTATATGGCGGGAATATTGTGAGTGGAATCGCATTCCTTAATGAAATTGATGCAAATTCAATCGGTAAAGTATCGATTCACCACGCTAACTTTTTTTGATTATTTTCTGAAAAAAGCAAAATACTACTGCCCGGATGCGATAATTAACCCACCTTTTGATTCTGGATAACCAACATGGATAACGTTGAACTTTCACCGGCAACACGCTGGGGGATGATTGCTACCGGATTACTTCAGGGGCTGGTTTGCTACCTGTTGATCGCCTGGCTTGCCGGAAAAAATCACAGTTGGATTGTTTATGGCGTGCCTGCGACCGTTGCGTTTTCATCCGTTTTACTCTTCTCCGTGATCTCTTTTAAACAGAA
This sequence comes from Shigella sp. FC1661, assembly GCF_001712525.1. Taxonomy (NCBI): domain Bacteria; kingdom Pseudomonadati; phylum Pseudomonadota; class Gammaproteobacteria; order Enterobacterales; family Enterobacteriaceae; genus Shigella; species Shigella sp. FC1661. The sequence goes on along the minus strand of NZ_MDGW01000166.1, from coordinate 25,328 downwards.
GCGCCTTTGGGGATGGCTGGCGCTGGTGTTTATTGCCACGACAGGGATGAGCGGTTGGCTGAAGTGGCAAACTGATGGCATGAACCCCTGGAGAGCTGAAAAGGCGATTTGGGATTTTGGCTGCTATCTGCTGTTGATGGCAATGTTGTTGCTACCGTGGATACAACAAAGCCTTCGTATCCGCAATGGCAGTAGCCGCTATAGCTACTTTTACCAGTCAGTATGGCATAACGTACTTATATTACTGGTGATTTTTCTCGCCAATGGCCTGACGTGGCTGGTGCTTTTACTGTGGGGTGAGTTGTTTAAACTTGTTGGCATCAAGTTTTTCAATACGCTCTTTTTTGCAACCGACTGGTTTATGTATCTTACATTAGGTCTGGTTACCGCACTGGCGGTGATTCTCGCGCGCACACAGTCACGTTTAATCGACTCTATTCAAAAGTTGTTCACGTTAATCGCCACGGGGTTGCTGCCGTTAGTATCATTGCTAACCCTGATGTTTATCATCACTCTGCCGTTTACGGGCCTGAGCGCGATTTCTCGCCACATCTCCGCCGCCGGGTTGCTGTTAACGCTGGCCTTTTTGCAATTGATCTTAATGGCTATTGTCCGCGATCCGCAAAAAGCGTCACTTCCCTGGACGGGGCCGTTGCGTTGCCTGATTAAAACCGCTTTGCTGGTTGCTCCGCTGTATGTGTTCGTTGCCGCCTGGGCGTTATGGCTGCGGGTCGCTCAGTACGGCTGGACTGTCGACCGCTTGCAGGGCGCGCTGGCGGTGCTGGTGTTACTGGTGTGGTCGCTGGGGTATTTTGTCAGTATCGTCTGGCGTAATGGGCAAAATCCCCTTGTTCTTCAGGGCAAAGTGAACCTTGCGGTTTCGTTATTGGTGTTGGTGATACTGGTGCTTCTTAATTCGCCGGTGCTGGACAGTATGCGTATTAGCGTGAACAGTCATATGGCGCGTTATCAGAGCGGCAAAAACACGCCAGACCAGGTAACTATCTACATGCTCGAACAGAGCGGTCGCTATGGACGTGCGGCGCTTGAGTCGCTGAAAAGCGATGCCGGGTTTATGAAAGACCCGAAACGCTCGCGGGATCTGCTGATGGCGTTAGATGGAGAGCAACATCTTCAGGAACAGGTATCGGAAAAAGTATTAGCCGAAAATGTGTTAATTGCCCCTGGTTCTGTTAAACCGGATGCGACATTCTGGTCGGCCTTAATCCAGGATCGCTATAACGTGATGACCTGTATTGAAAAAGACGCCTGCGTCCTGGTCGAGCAAGATCTGAATAGTGATGGTCAGGCGGAGCGGATCCTGTTTGCTTTTAATGATGACAGAGTCATTGTCTATGGCTTTGACTCAGACAGAAAAGAATGGGACGCGCTTGATATGAGTTTACTTCCGAACGAAATAACGAAAGAAAAATTACTCACAGCTGCGAAGGATGGAAAACTGGGGACGAGGCCGAAAGCGTGGCGCGATCTGACGGTAGATGGTGAAACGCTGGAAATAAACTTAAGTAAGTGACAACGCTTTTATCGGATACGACGCTGTATCTGACCAAAATAATTTGCGATTTATTTCATAGGCGCTGGTAAGCGCAGCACATCAGGCCATTAAGTTGTAAAATCCGGCAGAGCCCTCTCTGCCGGACATACTCATTAATGAACTTGCGGATCTGCCGGAGACGCGTTGTTGCGGATTTCAGCAATATCCATCGCATTGAACAGATAGTGGTTACCGCAGTAATCACAATGCATGTCAATTTCGCCATCTTCCGCCAGGATGCTATCAACTTCTTCATCAGGCAGCGTTTTCAGCGCATCGGCGCAATGTTCACGCGAGCAGGTGCATTTGAACTCCACATCCTGCGGATCGTAAACCGTCACCTCTTCTTCGTGATACAAACGCCACAACACTTCGTTTGCCGGTAAGGTCAGCAGTTCTTCGGTTTTGATGGTTTCGGTTAGCGTCGCCAGGTGGTCAAAGTCGTCCTGCTGGGCATTTTGCGCAGGCATTACCTGCAACAACATACCGCCTGTAGCCGGTTTGCCGTCTACGTCGCCGGTGCGAATAAACAGGCGCGTCGGCAGCTGTTCAGAACGCATAAAGTAATCTTCCAGGCAGGCCGCCAGGGTATCACCTTCCAGACCAACTACGCCCTGATAGCGTTCGCCTTCGCTCGGGGTAATGGTGATCACCACGTAACCATTGCCGACCAGCGTTTTCAGGTCGGCATTTTCTGGAATTTCGCCCTGCACGCGCGCCACACCGCGCATTTGCTGGTTATTGTTACCGTTAATAACCGCCAGATTCATCGGACCGTCGCCCTGCAGCTGTACGGTGATATCACCATCAAACTTCAGCGTAGCGGTTAACAGGCTGGTCGCAACCAGCAGTTCTGCCAGCACGTTTTTAACGGGCTGCGGATAATCGTGGTTCTCAAGGATCTGTTGCAGGGTTTCCGAAACGGTTACCAGTTCGCCGCGAACGGCAAAATTTTCAAACAGATAGCGATGTAATTGGTCATGTTGCGGCATAATCATCTCTCTTGCAGGTGACAGTTATTCACTGTCGCCGTGTTTAAATCGTAACAGGTCGCGGCGCTCTTTTTTGTCCGGGCGTCGGTCCGGGTGCGGCATGGTTAAGGCATTAAGTTTACGTGCCATCGCCATTTTTTCGCGTTTCTCTACACTTTCCGCAGTCTCTTCATACAGCAAGGCTGCCTCGCTGGCGGGGCGACGCTGTTCAGTAATCGCCTTTACAATCACCGTGCGTTCGTCATTTCCCTGGCGCAGAGTGAGCGTGGCATTCAGCTCGACGATTTTGCTCGGCTTGCTGCGCTGCCCGTTGTAATGCACCTTACCGCCTTCAATCATTTCACGGGCCAGCGCGCGGGTTTTATAAAAACGGGCAGCCCATAGCCATTTATCCAGTCGAACCTCAACAGCAGGTTTCTCTTTCATGGCGTCTCCTTCACATTAGCGAGGGGATCAGGCGGCGGTAGTCATTCAGTGACGGATGGCGTTGATACTGTTTCTCGGCAATCCCGGAATCAGGATTAGTCACGCCGAGGCAGTAACGAATACCAAATTGCGCGGCAGCATCGAGAATCGCTTCGCTGTCATCAATAAACAGCGTTCTTTCAGCTTTCAGACCCGTAGCTTCGGCCACCGCATGCCATAACCGCTGATCCTCTTTCGGATAACCAAATGTGTGGGTGGAAAGTAATAAATCAAGGTGTGCGTCCAGACCCGTATGCTCAAGTTTTACCGCCAGGTTGTGCGGATGAGCATTGGTGAGCAAAATTCGCTGCTTACCGCTGGCTTTCAGTGCCTCAAGAAACGGAATGGTATCTTCACGCAGTACGGCGCGCGGTCCCATCTCGGTGGTCATTGCACAGATATCCAGACCCAGTTGCTCACTCCAGTAATCAAGACAGTACCAGTTTAGCGTATGCTGTACGTCGTGATATTGCTGGCGCATATATTCCATCGCTTCCTGTGGCGTAACCCCGTTTTTCGCGCCCCATGTTTCAGGCACCAGCTTTTGCCAGAAATAGTTATCGAAGGCGAGGTCGAGCAACGTGCCGTCCATATCCAGCAGAACGGTATCTACGTCCTGCCAGGCAATGTTGATATGCATGAGGGAAATCTCCAGAGTGAAGCAATTTGCGCGACAGGGTAGCATAACCTGCCGCGCAAACGTGTTATTCGATAAGGCTTTCTGAAGGGGTGATCAGTTGCGGGTTCAGGCAGCTTTCATAATAGGCCTGAATCTCCATCATGCGAGTGCGATGACGCTGGTAACGACGCCAGGCCTGTACGCCATTGTAAATGGCGCTACCCAGCATCGTCAGTAGCAGCAATGTGGTGCTGAGATAGCGCCACAGGCCGGAACGATCCGGGATCGGATGAAGGCCAATATGCTGCGTACCATTGGCGTCAGTGAAGATTTTTGTGACGATACCTTCGGCGTTAAACGGCGTATGCATCAGCATTTGTGCCAGTTTCTGGAAAGCGTTCCACTGTTCTTGCAGCGGGTAGTCGTAAAGTGATGCCGAAGGCCAGGGCTGATCAACAAAATCGCTGCCTTCGTCGCTGACAATCAGGAATCCGCCGGGGGCCGGACTGTTTAGTGATTGTGCCGCTCGCGCCGTTTCATGCGTGATAAACGGCGCGGTGGAGGTTGCCACCAGGTTATCCAGCGATTCCGCACTCACCGGGCGTAATAACACATTCACGCCATCGAGCTTCCCGGCGTTGGCGCGTTTTACCAGCGCGTCCCAGTCTTTACTGTTGCCGAGATTGACCAGCGCATTTTTCAGTCGCACACAGTCATCTTTGGCAGAACATAAATCCGCTGTCTTCAGTACAATGTCGCCAAAATCATCAAGCAATACCATGCCGGATTTTTGAATCGCTGAACGTAATGAGGCACTGACGCGAGATTCATCTTCCGGTTTAGGGTGCAGCTGGCGATTAACTGCTTCAGTCAATGCCGTCGCTTTGTTGACCAGTTCAGATTCTGGTAATGGTAATGAGCGGGTGTCATTCCAGATGATCTGCGAGCAGTCAAACGGTAAAAAAGGTGAATTGGTTTTCGCGCTCCAGGTTCCGGAAGTGCGAATATTACACATTCCCGTACCGCTAATACGCAATGTATCGCCTACCCGCACGCCAGCGTCAGCCAGTTGTTTTACGCTGGTGGCTTCAATGGTCTGCGCGCCTTTCATCCATGAGAGAGTGAATTTCAGCGGCATATCCAGCGGGATCCAGAATAACAGCATAAACAGCACCAGCAGCGAGCCCGCAGCGATAATCGTACTGCGCAGCCAGTGCTGTAACGGAAAGTTTTTTACTTCATCATGCAGCGAAAGATATCGCCCCTGACGCACTACGTGGCGGTCGAGATAGATATCAATATCGGTTTGTTGATCGAGATCCTGAGCAATGTATGGCTGCCAGTGTGCGGGATAGACCAGGTCGATAATACCGAGTGAAATATTGTTGATCTGTTCCTGATCGTTTTCGCCAAACAATCCCCAACGACGGGGTGTACCGCGCAGACAATGAATTTCCCGCAGGGAGGATTTTGCCGGGGGCGCGAATAGCCCCCACAGACCTGCGCCCAGCAGCAGTAATGCGCCGCCTGCCAGCCACGGAACAAATACATCCGGGGTAATCAGGCAGAAAAAGAACATCAGGAAGGAGGCGACGATCAGCAACGCTTCACGCAGCCCGCGCGGACGACTCAGCGCATATTCTTCATGCGTTTCTTTGCGAATATTGAGTAGCTCGATTTGCTCACTCTCTTCCCCGCGAATCGACGCCTGCGTGGACGGAACAGGTTGCAAGGCATAGCCGCGCGTTTCCTGCATGTACTCCTGCAGCGTATGACCGTTGAGTGAAATAACCAACGGCAGCGAATCGGTATGAATCAGTTCAACGGTATTCTCATCGTTGATGTACTGTTCCCAGAAGGGGGGCAGGTGGACTTCTACCGAATCGAGGTAGTAACGCCATTTATTCGGATCGTCGGTAGAGATGCCGTAACGTGTGATAGCGTGTGTCAGCATCATGACGTTGTTGCTTTCGGCATTCAGCGCCAGAGAGATCGGTGCCGCGCTAGCTCCCGTTGGGCCAGGCACCTGTAATACCTGCGTCAGGCTCTCAAGATAATTTTCAACGGCGCTACGTTCTTCAGGTGTGAGTTTACGCGTTTGCGCATCCGCGAAGGCGTTGGTCCAGGGCAGCTGACGCCGTCTGGATCGCACTTTTATCAGCCATCCCGCAAGTAGTGAGCAGGCCAGCAAAGCAGCTAAAAAAATCACAATGGTGCTCATGCTTTCCCCATCTTACTTAGTCTGTCAGGCGTGGTCAGTCGCACCAGACACAATACATGATTCTGCGGTTGGCTATCGGCAAGCGTGGAGTTTAACTTGAGCATCATTAAGCACATCACAGTAACCGCTGATCATAGCAAACCCTCTGAAGGCGGAATATCAGCAAATTCTTGGAGTTATTTCAACCTATTGACTTTTAATTTAATTTGATTTGAGGACGATTATTTATTAAGTTACATAAATGTAAATAACATGCAATTCACATTGCCGAAAGCGTGTCTGATATCGCACAATAACCGCTGATTTCACAGCATAGATCCCACGATGAGCAAATCATTACAAAAACCCACCATTCTGAATGTTGAAACTGTAGCCCGTTCCCGACTGTTTACCGTCGAGAGCGTGGATCTGGAGTTCAGCAATGGCGTGCGGCGTGTTTATGAACGAATGCGTCCAACCAACCGGGAAGCAGTGATGATTGTGCCGATTGTGGACGATCACCTGATCCTGATCCGCGAATACGCAGTGGGAACTGAATCCTACGAATTAGGTTTTTCGAAAGGATTAATTGATCCGGGTGAAAGCGTCTACGAAGCCGCTAACCGCGAGCTAAAAGAAGAGGTTGGATTTGGTGCGAACGATCTGACTTTTTTGAAGAAGCTCAGCATGGCACCGTCTTACTTTTCCAGCAAAATGAATATCGTGGTCGCGCAAGATCTCTACCCGGAATCGCTGGAAGGCGATGAGCCAGAGCCGCTACCACAGGTGCGCTGGCCGCTGGCGCATATGATGGATTTGCTGGAAGACCCTGACTTCAACGAAGCGCGTAATGTCAGCGCGCTGTTCCTCGTGCGCGAATGGTTGAAAGGGCAGGGGCGAGTGTAAATGCGTGAAGTTTGCCTGATGCACAACGCTTATCAGGCTTATGGGGTTTCTGCAATATATTGATTTTTCACGATTTTGTTAGCCGGATAACGCGTTCACCCGCATCCGGCATAAACAAATGCACTTTGTCAGCCAACTGAAAAGGCGCCGAAGCGCCTTTTTAATCAGAACAATTCCTGTGCCTCACCATTATCGATAATGGTCGTTCCCACCTCGTGCACCGCCTGTTGTGTCGGCTGCGTACCTTCGATGAAATACTCTTCGCGGCTGTTGCCACCATTAGCTAACTGCCCGGTGCTGCGATCGATATTCACCGTCACAATACCCGGTGGCGGCGTCAGCGGCTGCTCCGGCACACCTTCAAGAACGGCTTTCATATAAGCGTCCCATGCAGGCTGGGCACTCTTGGCTCCGCCTTCGTAACCTGAGATCTGATCTTTAATCGCTCCGGAAGCCGTTGTATGACCGAGATTACGACGGTGATCATCAAAGCCAATCCAGACCGAGGTCACAACGCCCGGACCGTAACCCGAGAACCACGCATCTTTCGAACTGTTAGTGGTACCGGTTTTCCCGCCGATATCGCGACGCTGCAAATCACGACCTGCACGCCAGCCAGTACCCTGCCAGCCTGGCTCACCAAAGATATTGGTGTTCAAAGCACTCTTAATCAGGAATGCCAGCGGAGTGTTGATGACGTGCGGTGCGTACTCCTGCGCGCCAGTCTTCGCCACTAACGCCTGATTTGCCTGCTCCAGCTGCGGCATTGGTACAGAAACATTCTGCTGCTCGCGGGAGATAGCGACATCTTCAACATCGTTATTTTCCAGCACGTTCGATTTCTGCGTATCACCGTAAATCACCGGAATATCGCATTCCGGGCAGGCTACTTTCGGTTTCGCTTCGAAAATCACGCCGCCCTGATCGTTTTCAATTTTGCTGATAAACCACGGGTCCACCAGGAAGCCGCCGTTCGCCATGACCGCGTAGCCGCGCGCCACCTGCATTGGGGTGAAGGACGCTGAACCCAGCGCCAGCGATTCGGTGTGGACAATGTTTTGCGCCGGGAAGCCGAAGCGTTGCAGATATTCTGCAGCGTAGTCGACGCCCATAGCCCGCATTGCACGTACCATCACCACGTTTTTCGACTGACCCAGCCCCTGACGTAAGCGAATTGGACCAGCATATTGTGGCGGCGAGTTTTTCGGCTGCCAGTCAGAACCGGCACCTGCGTCCCAGCGAGAAATTGGCACATCGTTCAACATACTTGCCAGCGTCAGACCTTTATCCATCGCCGCGGTGTAGAGGAACGGTTTGATGTTGGAACCCACCTGACGCAGTGCCTGGGTGGCGCGGTTAAACTTGCTCTGATTGAAATCAAAGCCACCGACCAGCGCCATAACGGCACCGTTTTGCGGATTGATCGACACCAGCGCCGAGTTCACTTCCGGCACTTGTGCCAGCCACCATGCATCGCCAACCTGACGAACCCAGATTTGCTGACCCGTTTGCAGAACATCGGTCACTTTACGCGGCGTCGGTCCTTGCTGAGTATCCGAACGGTAAGGACGCGCCCAGCGAACGCCTTCCATACTCAATGCGACGGTCGACCCGTCCGCCAGCATCGCCGTCGCTCCCTGAGGATTGGCGCTGGTGACTGCGGCAGGCAGCAGCGGACCATAGGTCGGCAGCGCCTTCAGCGTATCGGTAATCTTGTTGTTATCCCACGCCGACTCGCCCACTTTCCACAGCACATTTGCCGGGCCGCGATAGCCGTGGCGCATGTCGTAGTCCAGCACGTTATTACGTACCGCCTGCTGTGCGGCCTGCTGCACTTTGCGGGTGATGGTGGTGTAAATGCGATAACCGTCTTCATAGGCACTTTCGCCATAACGGTTATACATCTCCTGGCGCACCATTTCGCTCAGGTACGGCGCAGAGAAAGCAATCTCCGGCGCGTGATAGTTAGCGTTAATCGCCTCAGTGCGTGTCTGATCGAACTGTTGTTGGGTGATATACCCTTCATCCAGCATCCGCGACAGTACGACGTTACGCCGCGCGACGGCACGATCCATTGAGTAGAGCGGATTAAAGGTGGAAGGCGCTTTCGGCAGCCCGGCTATCACAGCCATTTCGTTCAGCGTCAGTTGGTCGACCGTTTTACCGAAATAGACTTGTGCCGCAGCACCGACACCATAGGCGCGGTAACCGAGGTAAATCTTGTTCAGATAAAGCTCGAGGATCTCGTCTTTCGTCAGCAACTGTTCAATGCGAATCGCGAGGAAGACTTCCTTAATCTTACGCATCAGCGTGCGTTCTGGACTGAGGAAGAAGTTTCTCGCCAGCTGCTGGGTAATGGTACTCGCCCCTTGTGACGCGTGGCCGGAGAACAGCGCCACACTTGCCGCACGGAAGATCCCCACCGGGTCAACGCCGTGATGCTCGTAGAAGCGACTGTCTTCCGTCGCGATAAAGGCTTTCACCATCTCCGGCGGGATTTGATCCAACGTAACCGGAATACGACGTTTCTCACCGTATTGAGCAATCAGCTCGCCATCGGCGCTGTAAATCTGCATCGGAATTTGCAGGCGAACATCTTTTAATGTCGCCACATCCGGCAGTTGTGGCTCGATGTAGCGGTATAGGCCATAAATCGAGCCTGCTCCCAGCAGAATGCAACAGACTGCAAGGATCAAAAAATACTTTACGAACTTCACTGGAAATTTCCCATTTAGTTTCATTTGGGCAGTTTATAAACAAACGCGCGGTAGTATAAAGGCAAGCCAGACGCATTGATATACCCGTCAGAGTGACGGTGATAAGGAGATCATCACAATGGCATTTAAGATCTGGCAAATTGGTTTGCATTTACAACAGCAAGAAGCGGTAGCGGTTGCGATCGTGCGGGGCGCAAAAGAATGCTTTTTGCAACGCTGGTGGCGGTTGCCGCTGGAGAACGACATTATCAAAGATGGGCGGATTGTTGATGCGCAGCAGCTGGCTAAAACGTTGTTACCTTGGAGTCGCGAACTGCCGCAGCGTCATCACATTATGTTGGCGTTTCCCGCCAGTCGCACATTACAGCGGTCATTTCCGCGCCCGTCGATGTCCCTTGGTGAGCGGGAGCAAACGGCCTGGCTGTCAGGGACGATGGCCCGCGAGCTGGATATGGATCCGGACTCCCTGCGCTTCGATTACAGCGAAGACTCACTCAGTCCCGCCTATAACGTGACTGCCGCGCAAAGCAAAGAGCTGGCAACGCTGCTTACTCTGGCAGAAAGGTTGCGTGTTCATGTTAGTGCGATCACCCCGGATGCCAGTGCATTACAGCGATTCCTGCCTTTTTTACCTTCTCATCAGCAATGTCTGGCCTGGCGTGATAACGAACAGTGGCTGTGGGCGACGCGCTATAGCTGGGGGCGCAAACTGGCGGTGGGGATGACTAGCGCGAAGGAGCTGGCGGCAGCGTTATTCGTTGATCCCGACAGCGTCGCGATATGTGGCGAAGGCGGATTTGACCCCTGGGAGGCCGTTTCTGTTCGTCAGCCGCTGCTACCGCCGCCTGGTGGAGACTTTGCCATCGCGCTGGGGCTGGCGCTTGGGAAGGCGTACTGATGAACCCGCCAATTAATTTTTTGCCCTGGCGACAGCAACGCCGGACCGCTTTTCTGCGTTTCTGGTTGCTGATGTTCGTTGCGCCTCTGCTGCTGGCCGTCGGGATAACGCTAATACTGCGTCTGACAGGCAGCGCCGAAGCGCGCATAGACGCAGTTTTGCTTCAGGCGGAACAACAACTCGCCCGCAGCTTACAGATAACGAAGCCACGTTTGCTGGAGCAACAGCAGTTACGCGAACAGCGTTCGCAACGGCAGCGCCAGCGACAATTTACCCGCGACTGGCAATCTGCGCTGGAAGCACTGGCGGCGCTTTTACCCGAGCACGCCTGGCTGACAACGATAAGCTGGCAGCAGGGAACGCTGGAGATCAAGGGGCTGACAACAAGCATTACCGCGTTAAACGCACTAGAAACGTCACTCCGCCAGGATGCGTCTTTTCATCTCAATCAGCGGGGAGCCACGCAGCAGGATGCGCAGGGACGCTGGCAATTTGAGTATCAGTTAACAAGGAAGGTTAGCGATGAACATGTTCTTTGACTGGTGGTTCGCCACATCACCCCGCCTCCGCCAGTTTTGCTGGGCATTCTGGTTGCTGATGTTAGTTACGCTCATTTTTCTGTCATCGACACACCATGAAGAGCGCGACGCATTAATTCGATTACGGGCAAGTCATCACCAGCAGTGGGCCACACTGTATCGCCTGGTTGACACCACTCCCTTCAGTGAAGAAAAAACGCTGCCCTTTTCGCCACTGGATTTTCAGTTGCCCGGCGCGCAACTGGTTTCCTGGCATCCATCCGCGCAGGGAGGTGAGTTGGCGTTGAAAACGCTGTGGGAAGCAGTGCCGTCGGCATTCACACGGCTGGCAGAGCGCAACGTCAGCGTGAGCCGTTTTTCGTTAAGCGTGGAAGGTGATGATCTTTTGTTCACGCTACAACTGGAGACGCCGCATGAGGGTTAAACGCTGGTTGTTGGCAGGTATTGCATTGTGCCTTTTAACCGGTATGCGTGACCCTTTTAAACCGCCGGAAGATCTATGCCGGATTAGCGAACTTAGCCAGTGGCGCTATCAGGGGATGGTAGGGCGAGGCGAGCGCATCATCGGTGTAATAAAAGACGGGCAAAAGAAATGGCGACGGGTGCAGCAAAACGATGTGCTGGAAAACGGCTGGACAATTTTACAGCTGACGCCAGACGTACTAACGCTGGGTACCGGGACAAACTGCGAACCGCCACAATGGTTGTGGCAACGGCAAGGAGATACAAATGAAGCAATGGATAGCCGCACTACTGTTGATGCTGATACCCGGCGTACAGGCGGCAAAGCCGCAAAAAGTGACGCTGATGGTGGATGACGTTCCGGTAGCTCAGGTGTTGCAGGCGCTGGCTGAACAGGAGAAGTTGAACCTGGTCGTGTCGCCAGACGTCAGCGGTACGGTGTCGTTACATCTAACAGATGTTCCCTGGAAGCAGGCACTACAAACTGTAGTGAAAAGCGCCGGACTGATAACGCGGCAGGAAGGCAACATTCTCTCAGTGCATTCCATTGCCTGGCAGAATAACAATATCGCCCGCCAGGAGGCGGAGCAGGCGCGGGCGCAGGCAAATCTGCCGCTGGAAAATCGCAGTATAACCCTGCAATACGCCGACGCGGGAGAACTGGCGAAAGCGGGGGAGAAGCTACTGAGTGCCAAAGGGAGTATGATCGTCGATAAACGCACCAATCGCCTTTTGCTACGAGATAACAAAACGGCGTTAAGCGCGCTTGAACAGTGGGTAGCGCAAATGGATCTGCCGGTCGGGCAGGTTGAGCTGTCGGCGCATATTGTCACCATTAATGAAAAAAGTTTGCGTGAGTTAGGCGTGAAATGGACGCTGGCCGATGCGCAACACGCTGGTGGCGTTGGGCAAGTCACCACGCTTGGTAGCGACCTCTCCGTAGCGACGGCGACAACGCATGTCGGTTTTAACATTGGGCGCATCAACGGACGCTTGCTGGATCTTGAGCTTTCCGCGCTCGAACAAAAACAGCAGCTGGATATTATCGCCAGTCCGCGTCTGCTGGCCTCACATCTTCAGCCTGCCAGCATTAAACAGGGGAGCGAAATTCCATATCAGGTTTCCAGCGGGGAAAGTGGCGCGACGTCGGTGGAATTTAAAGAGGCCGTCCTGGGGATGGAGGTCACGCCCACGGTGTTACAAAAAGGTCGCATCCGGCTGAAATTACACATCAGCCAGAACGTTCCGGGGCAGGTGCTACAGCAGGCCGATGGCGAAGTGCTGGCGATTGATAAGCAGGAGATCGAAACGCAGGTTGAGGTCAAAAGCGGAGAAACGTTGGCGCTGGGCGGCATTTTTACCCGTAAAAATAAATCGGGTCAGGATAGCGTACCGTTGCTTGGCGACATTCCCTGGTTCGGGCAATTATTTCGTCATGACGGAAAAGAATATGAACGACGCGAGTTAGTGGTGTTTATCACGCCACGACTGGTTTCCAGTGAGTAAACAGCCGTAAAAGCGGTAATGTTTTTATGCTGAACGTGTTTCATCTATTTGACGCGCGCAGGTATTTAGCATACAAGGAGTACCGATTTGAGAGTTGGTGCTCTTCGCTGCCTGCGTTCCATGATGATGATTTATCATTCAGGCGGCATTTTGCTGTCTTTTTTACGCTAATCTTACCCGGTGATTTATCGCCAGAGCGGTGGTAGCAAGGCAGCGCGCTTGCAGCGACCAGATATGCAGAGGGATGGGTGATTTATTCAGTTGCCAAACCCGCTGGAGTATTGAGATAATTTTCAGTCTGACTCTCGCAATATCTTATGAGGTTTCAGTTCATGTCCTGCGGCGCTCTCTGAGCGAAGCGGGTTTATCATTAACGAATAGTCTTAGTAGTACCGAAAAAATGGCAGAGAAACGCAATATCTTTCTGGTTGGGCCTATGGGTGCCGGAAAAAGCACTATTGGGCGCCAGTTAGCTCAACAACTCAATATGGAATTTTACGATTCCGATCAAGAGATTGAGAAACGAACCGGAGCTGATGTGGGCTGGGTTTTCGATTTAGAAGGTGAAGAAGGCTTCCGCGATCGCGAAGAAAAGGTCATCAATGAGTTGACCGAGAAACAGGGTATTGTGCTGGCTACTGGCGGCGGCTCTGTGAAATCCCGTGAAACGCGTAACCGTCTTTCCGCTCGTGGCGTTGTCGTTTATCTTGAAACGACCATCGAAAAGCAACTTGCACGCACGCAGCGTGATAAAAAACGCCCGTTGCTGCACGTTGAAACACCGCCGCGTGAAGTTCTGGAAGCGTTGGCCAATGAACGCAATCCGCTGTATGAAGAGATTGCCGACGTGACCATTCGTACTGATGATCAAAGCGCTAAAGTGGTTGCAAACCAGATTATTCACATGCTGGAAAGCAACTAATTCTGGCTTTATATACACTCGTCTGCGGGTACAGTAATTAAGGTGGATGTCGCGTTATGGAGAGGATTGTCGTTACTCTCGGGGAACGTAGTTACCCAATTACCATCGCATCTGGTTTGTTTAATGAACCAGCTTCATTCTTACCGCTGAAATCGGGCGAGCAGGTCATGTTGGTCACCAACGAAACCCTGGCTCCTCTGTATCTCGATAAGGTTCGCGGCGTACTTGAACAGGCGGGTGTTAACGTCGATAGCGTTATCCTCCCTGACGGCGAGCAGTATAAAAGCCTGGCTGTACTCGATACCGTCTTTACGGCGTTGTTACAAAAGCCGCATGGTCGCGATACTACGCTGGTGGCGCTTGGCGGCGGCGTAGTGGGCGATCTGACCGGCTTCGCGGCGGCGAGTTATCAGCGCGGTGTTCGTTTCATTCAAGTCCCGACGACGTTACTGTCGCAGGTCGATTCCTCCGTTGGCGGCAAAACTGCGGCCAACCATCCCCTCGGTAAAAACATGATTGGCGCGTTCTACCAGCCTGCTTCAGTGGTGGTGGATCTCGACTGTCTGAAAACGCTTCCCCCGCGTGAGTTAGTGTCGGGGCTGGCAGAAGTCATCAAATACGGCATTATTCTTGACGGTGCGTTTTTTAACTGGCTGGAAGAGAATCTGGATGCGTTGTTGCGTCTGGACGGTCCGGCAATGGCGTACTGTATTCGCCGTTGTTGTGAACTGAAGGCAGAAGTTGTCGCCGCCGACGAGCGCGAAACCGGGTTACGTGCTTTACTGAATCTGGGACACACCTTTGGTCATGCCATTGAAGCTGAAATGGGGTATGGCAATTGGTTACATGGTGAAGCGGTCGCTGCGGGTATGGTGATGGCGGCGCGGACGTCGGAACGTCTCGGGCAGTTTAGTTCTGCCGAAACGCAGCGTATTATAACCCTGCTCAAGCGGGCTGGGTTACCGGTCAATGGGCCGCGCGAAATGTCCGCGCAGGCGTATTTACCGCATATGCTGCGTGACAAGAAAGTCCTTGCGGGAGAGATACGCTTAATTCTTCCGTTGGCAATTGGTAAGAGTGAAGTTCGCAGCGGCGTTTCGCACGAGCTTGTTCTTAACGCCATTGCCGATTGTCAATCAGCGTAACAACAAGAAAGGTCAGGCCGCTTATCAAGCGGTCTATTAGCTTCAGGTTAATTGCAACGTGGTAAGCATTAACCTTTTAGTGGGGTGTTAAATGGATGAATTCAAACCAGAAGACGAGCTGAAACCCGATCCCAGCGATCGTCGTACTGGTCGTTCTCGTCAATCTTCTGAACGTTCTGAGCGTACTGAACGTGGCGAACCGCAGATCAATTTTGATGATATTGAACTTGATGACACTGACGATCGCCGTCCGACTCGTGCGCAAAAAGAGCGCAATGAGGAACCGGAAATCGAAGAAGAAATTGACGAATCCGAAGATGAAACCGTGGATGAAGAGCGCGTAGAGCGTCGTCCGCGTAAGTGCAAAAAAGCAGCCAGTAAACCCGCTTCTCGTCAGTATATGATGATGGGCGTCGGCATTCTGGTTCTACTGCTGTTGATCATCGGTATCGGTTCTGCGCTAAAAGCCCCCTCGACCTCTTCCAGCGATCAAACCGCGTCTGGCGAGAAGAGTATTGATCTTGCAGGCAATGCGACCGATCAGGCGAATGGGGTGCAGCCAGCGCCGGGAACCACGTCTGCGGAAAATACTCAGCAGGATGTTTCTCTGCCACCGATCTCTTCTACGCCGACTCAAGGGCAAACCCCGGCGGCAACGGATGGTCAACAACGTGTTGAAGTGCAGGGTGACCTGAACAATGCGCTGACTCAGCCACAAAATCAGCAACAGTTGAACAATGTGGCGGTCAATTCCACATTGCCGACCGAACCAGCGACTGTCGCGCCTGTTCGCAATGGCAATGCATCGCGTGACACGGCGAAAACGCAAACCGCTGAACGTCCGTCCACTACGCGCCTAGCTCGTCAGCAGGCGGTGATTGAACCGAAAAAACCGCAAGCAACCGTGAAAACGGAGCCGAAGCCGGTAGCACAGACGCCGAAGCGTACTGAACCAGCTGCCCCTGTGGCGAGCACGAAGGCACCGGCTGCGACTTCTACGCCAGCACCAAAAGAGACGGCGACTACGGCTCCAGTACAGACGGCATCCCCGGCGCAAACCACGGCAACACCAGCCGCTGGAGGGAAGACCGCAGGTAATGTTGGTTCGTTGAAATCGGCACCGTCCAGCCATTACACTCTGCAGCTGAGCAGTTCCTCTAACTACGACAACCTGAACGGTTGGGCGAAGAAAGAGAATCTGAAAAACTACGTTGTCTATGAAACGACGCGTAATGGTCAGCCGTGGTATGTCCTGGTTTCTGGCGTGTACGCTTCGAAAGAAGAGGCGAAAAAAGCGGTATCTACATTGCCAGCAGATGTTCAGGCCAAAAACCCGTGGGCGAAACCGCTGCGTCAGGTACAGGCCGATCTGAAGTAATCAAGGTTATCTCCCGCAATGGTTTATCGTTGCGGGAGCTGCCTGAAGCGCTGGATGCTGTCGGAGCTTTCTCCACAGCCGGAGAAGGTGTAATTAGTTAGTCAGCATGAAGAAAAATCGCGCTTTTTTGAAGTGGGCAGGGGGCAAGTATCCCCTGCTTGATGATATTAAACGGCATTTGCCCAAGGGCGAATGTCTGGTTGAGCCTTTTGTAGGTGCCGGGTCGGTGTTTCTCAACACCGACTTTTCTCGTTATATCCTTGCCGATATCAATAGCGACCTGATCAGTCTCTATAACATTGTGAAGATGCGTACTGATGAGTACGTACAGGCCGCACGCGAGCTGTTTGTTCCCGAAACAAATTGCGCCGAGGTTTACTATCAGTTCCGCGAAGAGTTCAACAAAAGCCAGGATCCGTTCCGTCGGGCGGTACTGTTTTTATATTTGAACCGCTACGGTTACAACGGCCTGTGTCGTTACAATCTGCGCGGTGAGTTTAACGTGCCGTTTGGCCGCTACAAAAAACCCTATTTCCCGGAAGCAGAGTTGTATCACTTCGCTGAAAAAGCGCAGAATGCCTTTTTCTATTGTGAGTCTTACGCCGATAGCATGGCGCGCGCAGATGATGCATCCGTCGTCTATTGCGATCCGCCTTATGCACCGCTGTCTGCGACCGCCAACTTTACGGCGTATCACACAAACAGTTTTACGCTTGAACAACAAGCGCATCTGGCGGAGATCGCCGAAGGTCTGGTTGAGCGCCATATTCCAGTGCTGATCTCCAATCACGATACGATGTTAACGCGTGAGTGGTATCAGCGCGCAAAATTGCATGTCGTCAAAGTTCGACGCAGTATAAGCAGCAACGGCGGCACACGTAAAAAGGTGGACGAACTGCTGGCTTTGTACAAACCAGGAGTCGTTTCACCCGCGAAAAAATAATTCTCAAGGAGAAGCGGATGAAACAGTATTTGATTGCCCCCTCAATTCTGTCGGCTGATTTTGCCCGCCTGGGTGAAGATACCGCAAAAGCCCTGGCAGCTGGCGCTGATGTCGTGCATTTTGACGTCATGGATAACCACTATGTTCCCAATCTGACGATTGGGCCAATGGTGCTGAAATCCTTGCGTAACTATGGCATTACCGCCCCTATCGATGTACATCTGATGGTGAAACCCGTCGATCGCATTGTGCCTGATTTCGCTGCCGCTGGTGCCAGCATCATTACCTTTCATCCAGAAGCCTCCGAGCATGTTGACCGCACGCTGCAACTGATTAAAGAAAATGGCTGTAAAGCGGGTCTGGTATTTAACCCGGCGACACCTCTGAGCTATCTGGATTACGTGATGGATAAGCTGGATGTGATCCTGCTGATGTCTGTTAACCCAGGTTTTGGCGGTCAGTCGTTCATTCCACAAACACTGGATAAACTGCGCGAAGTACGTCGTCGTATCGACGAGTCTGGTTTTGACATTCGACTGGAAGTGGACGGTGGCGTGAAGGTGAACAACATTGGCGAAATCGCTGCGGCGGGCGCGGATATGTTCGTCGCCGGTTCGGCAATCTTCGACCAGCCAGACTACAAAAAAGTCATTGATGAAATGCGCAGTGAACTGGCAAAGGTAAGTCATGAATAAGTTTGAAGATATTCGCGGCGTCGCTTTTGATCTCGACGGTACGCTGGTTGACAGTGCTCCCGGTCTTGCTGCTGCGGTAGATATGGCGCTGTATGCGCTGGAGTTACCCGTCGCAGGTGAAGAACGCGTTATTACCTGGATTGGTAACGGCGCAGATGTTCTGATGGAGCGTGCATTGGCCTGGGCGCGTCAGGAACGTGCGACTCTGCGTAAAACAATGGGTAAACCGCCCGTTGATGACGACATTCCGGCAGAAGAACAGGTACGTATTCTGCGTAAACTGTTCGATCGCTACTATAGCGAGGTTGCCGAAGAGGGGACGTTTTTGTTCCCGCACGTTGCCGATACGTTGGGCGCGTTGCAGGCTAAAGGCCTGCCGCTAGGCCTGGTCACCAACAAACCGACGCCGTTCGTCGCGCCACTGCTCGAAGCCTTAGATATTGCCAAATACTTTAGCGTGGTTATCGGCGGCGATGATGTGCAAAACAAAAAACCGCATCCGGACCCGCTGTTACTGGTGGCTGAGCGGATGGGAATTGCCCCACAACAGATGCTGTTTGTCGGCGACTCACGCAATGATATTCAGGCGGCAAAAGCGGCAGGTTGCCCATCAGTTGGCTTAACCTACGGATATAACTACGGCGAGGCTATCGATCTCAGCCAGCCTGATGTAATTTATCAGTCTATAAATGACCTTCTGCCCGCATTAGGGCTTCCGCATAGCGAAAATCAGGAATCGAAAAATGACTAAGCCCATCGTTTTTAGTGGCGCACAGCCCTCAGGTGAATTGACCATTGGTAACTACATGGGTGCGCTGCGTCAGTGGGTAAACATGCAGGATGACTACCATTGCATTTACTGTATCGTTGACCAACACGCGATCACCGTGCGCCAGGATGCACAGAAGCTGCGTAAAGCGACGCTGGATACGCTGGCCTTGTATCTGGCTTGTGGTATCGATCCTGAGAAAAGCACCATTTTTGTTCAGTCCCACGTACCAGAACATGCGCAGTTAGGCTGGGCACTGAACTGCTATACCTACTTCGGCGAACTGAGCCGCATGACCCAGTTTAAAGATAAATCTGCGCGTTATGCCGAGAACATCAACGCTGGTCTGTTTGACTATCCGGTGCTGATGGCTGCGGACATCCTGCTGTATCAAACTAATCTGGTACCGGTGGGTGAAGACCAGAAACAGCACCTGGAACTGAGTCGCGATATCGCCCAGCGTTTCAACGCGCTGTATGGCGAGATCTTTAAGGTGCCGGAGCCGTTTATTCCGAAATCTGGCGCGCGCGTAATGTCGCTGCTGGAGCCGACCAAGAAGATGTCCAAGTCTGACGATAACCGCAATAACGTTATCGGCCTGCTGGAAGATCCGAAATCGGTAGTGAAGAAAATCAAACGCGCGGTCACTGACTCCGACGAGCCGCCGGTAGTTCACTACGATGTGCAGAACAAAGCGGGCGTTTCCAACCTGCTGGATATCCTTTCTGCGGTAACGGGCCAGAGCATCCCAGAACTGGAAAAACAGTTCGAAGGCAAGATGTATGGTCATCTGAAAGGTGAAGTGGCTGATGCCGTTTCCGGTATGCTGACTGAATTGCAGGAACGCTATCACCGTTTCCGCAACGATGAAGCCTTCCTGCAACAGGTGATGAAAGACGGCGCAGAAAAAGCCAGTGTACACGCTTCCCGTACGCTGAAAGCGGTGTACGAAGCGATTGGTTTTGTGGCGAAGCCGTAATATCAAAACGCTCGGACGGTCCCCTCGCCCCTTTGGGGAGAGGGTTAGGGTGAGGGGAGCAGGCAAGCGCCAGTGGGAATTACCCTTTGCTCGCATTGTCGAATAAATCACTTCGTCATCACTCTGAAACCGGGGAAACCCGGTTTTTTTATCCTCATTTGCAATAATCCGAAAAAATGTGAAGCGCCTCGCCGTTTCCACATCTCACAGTTGCCACTTATCTTCATTTTAATGAAGATATAAACATTCATTTTATTGAAAATATATTATGCGTCGAACGTTTATCAAAAAAGAAGGCGTCGTCATCACGACGCTGGCCCGTTATTTGTTGGGGGAAAAATGCGGTAATCGACTGAAAACCATAGATGAGCTGGCAACTGAATGCCGTTCATCGGTTGGCCTGACGCAGGCCGTGTTGAAAACGTTGGAATCAAGTGGAGCGATACGGATTGAACGCCGTGGGCGCAATGGCAGTTATCTGGTCGAAATGGATAATAAAGCGCTGCTGAGTCATGTGGATATCAATAACGTTGTGTGTGCCATGCCTTTGCCCTATACCCGCTTGTACGAAGGTTTAGCAAGCGGGCTGAAAGCCCAGTTTGATGGCATTCCTTTTTATTATGCGCATATGCGTGGCGCGGATATTCGTGTGGAGTGTTTGCTTAACGGTGTCTATGACATGGCAGTAGTTTCCCGCCTGGCGGCGGAAAGTTATCTCAGCCAAAACAATTTGTGCATCGCCCTCGAGCTTGGCCCGCATACGTATGTTGGTGAACATCAACTGATATGCCGCAAAGGTGAGTCTGGAAATGTTAAGCGAGTAGGTCTCGATAGTCGTTCGGCGGATCAGAAAATCATGACCGATGTCTTTTTTGGCGATAGTGATGTGGAACGTGTCGATCTCTCTTATCACGAGAGTTTACAACGCATTGTTAAAGGCGATGTCGATGCGGTTATCTGGAACGTGGTGGCGGAAAACGAACTGACCATGCTGGGATTAGAGGCGACGCCGCTCACAGACGATCCGCGATTTTTACAGGCCACCGAAGCCGTGGTCCTGACGCGAGTCGATGATTACCCAATGCAACAACTGCTGCGTGCCGTTGTAGATAAACACGCCCTGCTCGCCCATCAACAACGGGTAGTGAGTGGGGAACAGGAACCGAGTTATTAAACGAAAGGCATCTGATATGGAAACCAGACTCAACCTGCTTTGCGAGGCAGGCGTTATTGATAAGGACATCTGCAAAGGCATGATGCAGGTCGTCAACGTACTGGAAACAGAGTGCCATCTGCCGGTGCGCAGTGAGCAAGGAACGATGGCGATGACACATATGGCGAGTGCACTGATGCGCAGTCGCCGTGGTGAAGAAATAGAGCCGCTGGATAACGAATTGCTGGCAGAGCTGGCGCAATCCAGCCACTGGCAAGCCGTTGTGCAATTGCATCAGGTGTTGTTGAAGGAATTCGCACTGGAAGTTAATCCGTGTGAAGAAGGCTATTTGCTGGCCAACCTTTATGGATTATGGATGGCTGCTAACGAAGAGGTTTGAAGCTCCCGACAAATCCACGTCGCACAACCTAAATATTCAAAAAAATGAATATTTAATTCAAGGAACAGAAACGAGGCAACAAGATGTTTGTAGAAGCATTGAAACGCCAGAACCCGGCGCTGATTTCCGCCGCACTAAGTTTGTGGCAGCAGGGCAAGATCGCCCCGGACAGCTGGGTGATCGACGTGGATCAGGTACTGGAAAACGGTAAGCGACTGATTGAGACGGCGCGGCTTTACGGCATTGAACTGTATCTGATGACCAAGCAGTTTGGCCGTAACCCATGGCTGGCGGAAAAATTGCTGGCATTAGGTTACAGCGGCATTGTGGCGGTGGATTACAAAGAGGCGCGAGTCATGCGCCGCGCTGGTTTGTCGGTGGCGCATCAGGGGCATCTGGTACAAATCCCTTGTCATCAGGTTGCTGACGCCGTTGAACAGGGCACCGACGTCATCACCGTGTTTACTCTCGACAAAGCGCGGGAAGTTTCTGCGGCAGCGGTGAAGGCCGGACGTGTGCAGTTTGTGCTGCTCAAAGTTTATAGCGACGATGATTTTCTTTATCCGGGGCAGGAGAGCGGTTTTGTACAGCATTCGCTGCACGAGGTGGTTGCTGAAATTAAGAAACTGCCGGGTCTGCATTTAGCCGGACTTACCCATTTCCCTTGCCTGCTTTGGGATGAGGCTGCCGGAAAAGTTTTGCCGACACCGAATCTTCACACGCTGATACAGGCACGGGATCAACTGGCGAAATCTGGTATTGCACTTGAGCAACTGAACGCGCCTTCAGCGACCAGCTGCACTTCGCTGCCATTACTGGCGCAATACGGTGTGACTCATGCCGAACCCGGTCATGCGCTGACGGGCACTATTCCGGCAAACCAGCAGGGCGATCAGTCTGAACGTATCGCGATGCTCTGGTTGAGTGAAATCTCCCATCATTTCCGTGGCGACAGCTACTGCTACGGCGGCGGTTACTACCGTCGTGGTCATGCGCAACATGCGTTGGTGTTTACGCCAGAAAATCAAAAGATTACTGAAACCAATCTCAAAACTGTGGATGACAGCAGTATCGACTACACCCTGTCGCTGGCAGGCGAGTTTCCGGTAAGCAGTGCAGTGGTGCTCTGTTTCCGCACGCAGATTTTTGTCACCCGTAGCGATGTGGTGCTGGTGTCCGGTATTCACCGTGGCGAACCGAAAATCGTTGGTCGTTATGACAGTCTTGGAAACTCTCTGGGGGCGTAATGGCGCGATTTGTGGTGTTAGTGATTGATAGCTTTGGCGTAGGGGCAATGAAAGATGTCACGCTGGTGCGTCCGCAAGATGCGGGAGCGAATACATGTGGTCACATCCTGAGCCAGTTGCCGCATTTGCAGCTACCAACGCTGGAGAAGCTGGGGCTAATCAACGCATTGGGTTATGCGCCAGGCGATATGCAGCCGTCAGATTCCGCAACCTGGGGCGTGGCAGAGCTGCAACATGAAGGTGGCGATACCTTTATGGGGCATCAGGAAATTTTAGGCACGCGCCCGTTACCGCCGCTGCGGATGCCTTTTTGCGATGTGATTGACCGTGTTGAGCAGGCATTAGTATCCGCCGGTTGGCAGGTGGAGCGCCGTGGCGATGAACTGCAATTTCTGTGGGTCAATCAGGCGGTTGCGATTGGCGATAATCTCGAGGCGGATTTAGGCCAAGTCTATAACATTACCGCCAATCTCTCTGTGATCTCTTTTGACGACGCAATCAAAATTGGTCGTATCGTGCGTGAGCAGGTACAGGTCGGTCGGGTCATTACATTTGGTGGCCTGTTAACCGACAGTCAACGCATTCTCGATGCCGCAGAAAGCAAAGAAGAGCGCTTTATTGGTATCAATGCGCCGCGTTCTGGCGCTTATGACAACGGCTTCCAGGTCGTGCATATGGGCTACGGTGTCGATAAAAAAGTGCAGGTGCCGCAAAAACTGTATGAGGCGGGCGTGCCAACCGTGCTGGTGGGTAAGGTGGCAGATATCGTCAGCAATCCTTATGGCGTGAGCTGGCAAAACCTGGTGGATAGCCAGCGGATTATGGATATCACCCTCGACGAATTTAACACCCATCCGACGGCGTTTATTTGCACCAATATCCAGGAAACCGACCTCGCTGGTCATGCAGAAGACGTCGCACGTTATGCCGAACGTTTGCAGGTCGTTGACCGTAACCTTGCCCGGCTTGTTGATGCGATGCAGCCAGATGATTGCCTGGTCGTGATGGCGGATCACGGCAACGATCCGACCATTGGTCACAGCCACCATACCCGCGAAGTGGTGCCGCTGCTGGTTTATCAGCAAGGCCTGGCTGCTACGCAGCTCGGTGTGCGCACCACGCTTTCTGATGTGGGAGCTACCGTGTGTGAATTTTTCCGTGCGCCACCGCCACAAAATGGTCGCTCTTTTCTTTCCTCCCTCCGGTTTGCAGGAGACACCCTATGAGTTTTGATCCGACGGGTTACACCCTGGCCCATGAGCATCTGCATATTGATCTCTCCGGCTTTAAAAACAACGTGGACTGCCGCCTTGATCAGTATGCGTTCATTTGCCAGGAGATGAACGACCTGATGACCCGGGGTGTACGTAATGTGATTGAGATGACCAACCGTTACATGGGGCGCAATGCGCAATTTATGCTCGGTGTAATGCGCGAAACCGGGATCAACGTGGTGGCCTGTACTGGTTATTACCAGGATGCGTTTTTCCCGGAACATGTGGTGACCCGCAGCGTGCAGGAACTGGCGCAGGAGATGGTCGATGAAATTGAACAGGGTATCGATGGCACGGAGCTGAAAGCCGGGCTCATCGCGGAGATCGGCTCCAGCGAAGGAAAGATTACGCCGCTGGAAGAGAAGATATTTATTGCCGCTGCGCTGGCGCATAACCAGACCGGACGCCCGATCTCCACGCATACGTCGTTCAGCACCATGGGGCTGGAACAACTGGCTCTGTTGCAAGCCCACGGAGTTGATCTTTCGCGCGTCACCGTTGGTCACTGCGATCTGAAAGACAACCTCGACAACATTTTGAAGATGATCGATCTCGGCGCGTACGTGCAGTTCGACACCATTGGTAAGAACAGTTACTACCCGGACGAAAAGCGCATTGCGATGCTCCACGCGCTACGTGACCGTGGGTTGCTGAACCGCGTCATGCTGTCGATGGATATTACGCGCCGCTCCCATTTAAAAGCCAATGGTGGTTATGGCTATGACTATTTATTGACCACCTTTATTCCGCAATTGCGCCAGTCAGGATTCAGTCAGGCCGATGTGGATGTGATGTTACGTGAAACTCCCTATCAATTTTTCCAATAAGGACAGACTCATGAAAAAGATTGGCGTTGCAGGCTTACAGCGTGAGCAGATTAAAAAAACCATTGAAGCGACGGCTCCTGGCAGTTTTGAAGTTTTCATTCACAACGACATGGAAGCGGCAATGAAAGTGAAATCCGGGCAACTGGATTACTACATCGGTGCGTGTAATACCGGTGCGGGCGCGGCATTGTCGATTGCCATCGCGGTGATTGGCTATAACAAAAGTTGCACCATTGCCAAACCAGGCATTAAAGCGAAAGACGAGCATATCGCCAAAATGATCGCTGAAGGTAAAGTGGCGTTTGGCCTTTCCGTTGAGCACGTCGAACACGCGATTCCGATGCTGATTAACCATCTGAAATAAAAGGCACGACTATGGATCTGTATATTCAGATTATCGTGGTGGCGTGCCTGACGGGTATGACATCGCTTCTGGCGCATCGCTCGGCGGCTGTTTTTCATGACGGCATCCGCCCGATCCTGCCGCAACTGATTGAAGGCTATATGAACCGTCGCGAGGCGGGGAGTATCGCTTTTGGTCTGAGCATTGGTTTTGTGGCCTCGGTGGGGATTTCTTTTACCCTGAAAACCGGGCTGCTCAACTAATGCCGATCAGTTAAGGATCAGTTGACCGATCCAGTGGCTGTGTAAGAATCCGGAAACGCTCACTTGTTTCCGGATTTTTTTATGCACATTGGACAGGCTCTTGATCTGGTATCCCGTTACGATTCTCTGCG